>JAWSUP010000157.1:0-9257 GCA_033549405.1 Bacillota bacterium
TCCACAATACGTTGGTCTGGCTGCCGGCGCCACTGTGGCAACCGGGCTGCTGTCTTTGGTCGATTATCTCGCCGCGCACCCGCAGACGACTGCGTTTTACATCCTCTTCTGGATGGTACTGGTCCTGTGTTTGACATTTTTTCGCCTGTCCTGCCGACTGCTGTCCGTCAAGCTGAAATCAAATCATGATAAAAAACTGCAAAAATCCTCTGCCCCGTTGCCTGATCTTGCCGATCCGGATGACCGGGATATCCGCGTCATGATCATCGGCGCCGGTTATGCCGCCAGTCAGATCATCCGCGAACTGGCCGAGACAGAGAGCCGCTACCGGCCGGTTGTCCTGATCGACGACGATCCTGACAAGCACAGCCACCACATCCGCCAGGTTGCTATCGTCGGCGACCGTCAGCAGATCAGGCAGGCGGTCACACGGTACCGGATCGATGAAATGATCCTGGCCGTCCCGGACGCGTCGCGGCAGCTGATCAGCGAGCTGACTGCAATCAGCCGGCAAACCGGATGTCGTCTGAAAATCCTGCCCAGGCTCAGTGATCTGATCAATGGCCGCATCTGCGTCCGCTCTATCCGCTGCGTGACAAGCGAAGACCTGCTGGGACGGGCTGAAGAAAGCAGCCATGATCCGGTAAGTGCAGCCGGTCTGGCCGGGGCGGTCGTCCTTGTGACCGGGGGCGGCGGATCGGTCGGCTCAGAGCTGTGCCGGCAGATTGCTGCATGCGGTCCGAAGCGACTGGTCATCTTCGACGTGTACGAGAACAATGCTTACGAGCTGCAGCAGGAACTGCTGGCCAGGTATGGGAACAACCTCGATCTGGAAGTCCGCATTGGCACTGTGTGTGACAGCGAGCGCATTGATGAATTGATCTGCCTCTTTCAACCGGAAGTCATCTTTCATGCAGCTGCCTGCAAACAGGTACCCCTGATGCAGACAAATCCGGGTGAAGCGGTCATGACCAACCTGTTCGGCACATATCAGACTGCCACAGCAGCCGCGCGACACCAGGTCAGGCGCTTCATCTTGCTCTCAACAGTTAGTGCGGGCAACCCGGTCAGTGTCGTAGACGCCACCATGCGTCTGGCTGAGATGACTGTCCAAAGTCTGAGCGACCGGTTCCCCGCGACCATTTTTACGGCTGTTCGTTTCAGCAATGTCCTTGGCAGCAACGGATCGGTCATACCGCTTTTTCAGCAGCAGATCAAATTGGTGCGGTGCATCACGGTCACACATCCGGAGATCAGGCGCTGTTTCATCACACTGAAAGAGGCAGCCCAACTCATCATGCAGGCCGGCTTCACTGCCCCGGGTGGCGCTATATGCATCCAGAACAGGCAGGATACCATCAGGATCGCCGACCTGGCCGGCAATCTGGTCCGGCTGACCGGGCTCGAGCCCGGCATCGATGTCGAGATTACCTATACCGGGCTGAGACCGGGAGAGAAGAATTCTGTCGAATGCGTCCTGGAACATGAGCCAGTGCCCGGCGAAGAACGCAATGGTTTGTTCACGATTATTCCGGGCACAAAATACAGAGGCGATGCAGCTGAAATCGACCGGCTCGAAACACTCATCGGCTGGAGCAGCCACGCACTGCGTCGGCATCTCGCCTTTCTGCGATCATCTGTAAAACCTTCAGCCGGTCCGCTCCCGCAGGCCAGAGAAACAGTGGTCTGCGCATATGACAGGCAATCTGCTGTCTATACAATCGAAACAACGCAAAAATTGTCCGCCCAGCTGGCGAAACCGGAGGTTATATGAGCATGAACAGGGACCGGAAACTGCGTACGATCCTGCTGATATACCTGGTCATCCCCTTTGCCGTCACAACACTTTTTCTGATTCTCGGCATATTCACGGTCACGCGTACAATCCGCGGTATTTATTACCAGCAGGCAACAAGCCAGGCCCATCAGCTTATCCGGGGATATGCCCTGGGTATGGCAAAAACAATCGATGCGGAGAGGATCATCAACGAACTGCTCGATGAGAAACTCCTGATCGCCGGTGAGACCACGGCCCAGCATGCGCGTATCACCGCCAGCGAACAATTGACAGAGCTCGCGGTGCAATTACAAGTCGACGAGATCAGCCTGTATGACGAGAAGGGCGTCGTCGTATTTTCCAGCGTTCCGCAAATGCTTGGCTGGCAGGCTGGAAAACACCACCCGGCAATGCTTCTGCTCAACGAAGGATCCGGACACATCATCAAGCCTTATAGCAGTAATACGGTTACAGGATCAGTATGCAAATGCGCTTATTTTCTGACTCCGAATGGCTTTGTGGTCCAGATCGGCTGCCACATCGATAATATCCTGCCGATACTGGATGACTTCTCGATTGATCGGATGATCCACGAGATCCTGGCAGACCAGGCGATACTCAAGGTCAGTTTCATCGACAACAGTTTCACAGTTATCGCCAGCACTGATGAAGGAGATATTGGAAACAGCCCTGAAGATGCGGCCGTTCTGGATGCGATCAGCCGTGAAGAGAGCATCGGTATGGCCGTGCGGTTGGGGTCGATACCGGCATATGAGACCTATATGCCGGTTCACCTCGGCGACGGCAATGAGGGCACTTTGATGATCTGCCAGTCGCTGAGCGGCATGGATCAGGTGATCCGCACCTGCTCTTTGATCGTCATCGGTGTGATGCTGATCGCGTACATATCAGTCTACCTGACTGTCATGCTATCGCATCAGAAAAACAAGCGCAGGGTTGAACGCGCCTACATCGACGATCTGACCGGCCTGCCCAATACCGTCGATCTTTATGAATCCATTGCGGCCTGCCAGGCCAGAATCAATCAGCAACAGGCAGCTATCCTGCTGGTCGGGTTCAAAGACTTCACCTCGATCAATCTGAAACTCGGCTACAGCCTGGGTGATCAGGTCATCAGGAGAGCGGCGCAAACCATTCGCTCGATCGAATCGGCGCAAAGTCGGGTATTCCGCTTCAATACCGAGAAGTTTGCCGTCCTGGTGACAGATCAGCCGCTATTTGGTCTCGAGGTGATGGCCCGAACAATTCAGGCACTATTTGAGAAGCCTGCATCTGTTGCACAGATCAAGCATCAGCTGATCGCCCAGACCGGGATCTATCCGCTGACGGATGCGCAGGAGGCTCCAGAACAGGTCCTACGGCATGCGGCCATCGCCCTGACCTATGCCAGGAACGATCCGAACATCGCCTGCGCTTTTTACAGTGAGGCGATGGAAGCAGCCCTGTACAGGGAAGAGGCGATAGAAAAAGAACTGATTGAGATCATCAATGATCCGGATCCGGAGCGCTTTTACCTCAATTTCCAGCCCCTCGTTGATCTCACCACCAACAAAATCATCGGTTTCGAAGCGTTGGCCAGGCTCTGCTCACCCCAGTTTGGCGCCGTGTCGCCGCAGGAATTCATCAAAATCGCTGAAGACCGGAACCTGATCATCAGCCTGGGCGCCCACATCCTCAGACTGGCCTGCAGCTTCCTCCAGTCGCTGCGCCAGGCAGGTTACGGCGGCGTCAAGGTCGCGGTCAACATTTCGATCATCCAGCTGCTAGATGCGGGTTTCATCGAGACGGTTCAGCAGATCATACGCGAGACGGGAGTAGAAGCCGCTGACCTGGAGATGGAGATCACAGAATCGGTCATTGCCGACAACTTCAACGAAATCAACGATGTGCTCAAGATCCTGCGAAGTTTGGGAATCCATGCGGCGCTGGATGACTTCGGCAAAGGCTACTCATCGTTCATCCGTCTCAGCGAGCTGCATGTGGCGATCCTCAAGATCGACCGCTATTTCATCAACATGATCAGTATTGACGGACACAACGATTCCATCACAGGCAGTATCATCGACATGGCACACCAGATCGGCCTGCGTGTCGTCGCGGAGGGCGTTGAACAGCTCATTCAGAGAGACTTCCTCAAAGATTCCGGCTGCGACATCATGCAGGGGTACCTGATCAGCAAGCCGCTGCCGGAACAAAAAGCGCGCGCCCTTCTGACCAGCACGACCTAACCGTCTCTTAACTGTCGCATTTTGTCGAACGAAGACGGTCCCGGAGGCCGTCTTTTTTCTGTAGGCTGGACAAGAGGTGATGAACATGCATCGACACATCCTGTTGAGCCTTTTTGTATTTATCCTGATTCCGCTCGGTGTCACGCTGTGATTCTTGAATACTTATTGAAAGTCACTTGACAATATATCATAAAAGGAATATTCTTAATGAAGAATAAATTTGTCATTATATTTTATACTAAACCTGACGGAACAGATCTGATCAAAGCGTTCCTTGATGATTTGCCCGTCAAACTTAGAGTCAAAGCATATGGAGCACTTGCACTGCTTGAGGAATATGGAAACGAGATAAGAGAACCCTACTCAAAACACATACGTAACGGATTATTTGAACTGAGGATAAAATTTTCGTCCGATAATATTAGGCTATTTTATTTTTTCGATCATGGGCAGAAAATAATTGTCGTTAACGGTTATGTAAAGAAAGATGATAAACTTAAAAACGCACTGATATTATCTTCTCTGCAAATTATGAATGATTATCGAATTCGTAAAAAGGAATGATCTCTATGAGTGACTTGAAAAAACATCTTGATATTGAAATGACAAATCCAGAATTTTTTGAGGAATATAAACGGCTGCAACCACAACTGGAATTGAAACGTTTGCTGATTGAATCCAGAAACAATAGTCATATGACACAGGCGGCGTTGTCAAGAGTTACTGGTATTCGGCAGTCAAACATCAGCCGCATCGAAAACGGTTCATGTTCACCCAACCTGTCCACGATCCAGAAGCTGGCTGAAGGGTTAGGGAAGCGGCTCGAAATAAGGTTTGTTGACAGTAAAACGTAGTGATGACCCTTAACTGTCGCATTTTGTCGAACGAAGACGGTCCCGGAGGCCGTCTTTTTTCTGTAGGCTGGACAAGAGGTGATGAACATGCATCGACACATCCTGTTGAGCCTACTGGTATTTATCCTGATTCCGCTCGGTGTCACGCTGTGTCGGCTGCGGCCGGATTACCAGGTTCCAACGCAGATTAAGCTCGGTGAATTTCAAAATAATGAAACAGAGGTATCAGCATTGCCAACCCACCATACGATGGACATCCGGGTGACGCCCGCTCCTCAACAAGTTTGTTCAAAAATACTGGACCTCGAACCTGTCTATGCATCGGGTGCTGCGCTGGAACCGATGAACGAACCGCTCCGGGATTCATTTGCCATGACAGCTTCGATCAGTTGCGCCATCGGTTACTTTGCCGGTCAGACCAATAGCCAGGGTCAGACAATGCCTGTGGATGAAAACCGTTATCTAGCAGGAGAGAAAATCCTGCTGGTCATGGACTTCAACCAGGATCCTGGTCTTATAGAGGTTGTGCTGAATAGCCGAACCTGGCGCTTTTTCGGCGTCATTGGCATCCTGCATTATGAAACCGGCATCATAATCCCCGACTGGCAGGAGACACTTTCCTGGTCAGGCGATCGACTTGCTGCCCCACTGACAATGACTATCCGCGCCACCGCGCGCTCTGACCAGTCAGTCGTGGCGACCCAATCGTTTTCAGGCATCGAAATAACAGGCCATGTCCTCGAACTGGTTCAAGCCCAGCCAGTCAGGCCATAGAAAGGAAATGCCTGTGAGACAGTTGTGTTGTAAAGCAGTGATTTCCGTTTGCTATTTCTGATTGGCTGCCGGTTTTTCATCGTTAGGGACGTCTGGCCTATCCGGACGAGTCAACTTGACTTCCGGACTGTTACCGCCTGACGGCAACTCATCATCTTCCGGCAGGACCGGAAATTGGATATCTTGTTCATCTTCTTCGGTTTCATCCTCAGCAGACGGTGCGGTAGTCAGGGCGTCTTCGAGCGATTCAGGGTGTTCTGTGTAGATGTGGCAATAATTATTCTCCCCATAATACGCATAGAAGTAGGCGACCGGCCAGGCTGACAGGGCATCGACATAACAGAAAAGCGGGTGTTTAAGTTTTCTGGCTGTTTTGGCCATGGCAGCGTAATCTGTAACACGGACGCACCAGGCCGGATCCCAGGCGCGATCGCCAATCATTATGAGGCGACCGCTGGCCTGTCGCTTCATGCGGCGCAGGTTGCGCCTGAAGGAATCCCTGGGGCGGCTCTGTGTCGTGAAAAGCAAAAGCAACAAAGAAATCAAGCTCAGCAGAGCGGCAGCCAGAAATACCCACCAGGGAAAAAGCTCCAGGTAGATGCGGTATCGCAGCATCTGGTTAACGGGCTGGAGGACTTCGGTGCTTATTGTCTCACTGCGTTCAATCCTGTAGACCGGTTCGTTCAAAGGAATAATCAGTGTTGCGGTCTCGCTGAATACAGCCGGGCCGCCCGGCAGGGCAAGTGTGTAATCCGTCTGATAGACCAGCGCCAGTTCGAATGTCAGCTGCTGCTCCAGCCGTTCGGCAATGGACGCTGCCCGTGACCTGTAAGTGTCGAGATCAAAGCGGATGGCGTGGCTGCTCATGAACGAGAGCTGGTTGGTAAAAGATTGGGTGGCCGGTTCCATGACCGCTTCGCTGACCTGGAACAGGGTCGGTTGATTCTCCCCGGGCTCGTGTGCCCGGATGGCTGCGCTCAGGGTTGTAAGGCTTGAAACGGCCACTGCGCGGTCTGTCGTCAGCGTCGTTGTGAAAGTCGGTTCGACGGCGGCGACCAGTTCATCAAGATAAACCGCGTCTGCTGGGGCCTGATCCAGTCCGGGAACAGCATCAGGCTTGAGATGGACAATATAATCCACCCGGCTGGTGCCGGACTGTCTGACCACAAGTGTATCCCAGGTCAAAATCCAAGGCTTCCAGGCTGCCAGACCAGCCAGCAGGAAACCTGCGACCAGCACAGCAAGCAGAATAATAAAGAACCTGCGCCAGAAACGATTCATGACACGTCCGCCTATATGACCTGACTGGGAATTGGCTGCCCAGGCAGGCATCGATGGCTGCGGTGACCAGGCATTGCGCTTGTGTTGCTTCATGATGATCCCTCCAGGCTGATTGTTGGCCGATCTGAGTTGCTTTGCCCTAGGCAGATAAGCAGAAACATAAGCTGATTTTAGCACGAAAAGTACGTATAAACCAGTAAGAAAGCTGTCACTCATCTATTCTGACTTCAATTACAGTCCCTGAAATTCGTCAATCGCACAGATCGACCAACAATAACAGGCATCCGAACCGTCAAATGTTACCAATTTGTAACGAGAAATTGACAATTGTGTATCGACGGATTATAATGTGGCTATGAATTGCCAAATACTCATCTGACGTAACTCAATAAAAATGCATATAAGCTTGAAAAACAGCGATGTTCTGTTTGTATGTATAAAATAATTAAGCGAGGTAGTTATGAAACAGCCGATAATACGACTGATCGGCCTGATATTAGCAGCCATGCTGGCTGTAACAGCAGCGATTTTACCGGATAAGCAGGTCCTTTTTACAATGGACCAGACGAAAGTTCCGGCTCAGGTCGTTATCAGGACAACCGAAGAAACCATCGAAAATATGACTTTTCAAAAAACCCTGATCGATGCGATCGACGAAGTGGGCTTGTCGCTCAGTGAAACCGATCTGCTCAGCCTGCCCGATGACATGGTTCTGGAACCGGGCCGTACTTATGAGGTCCTGATCAGCCGTAAAAGCCGAGTGACCCTGAACTGGAGCGGCTTTGAAGTTGGAACCAGCAGCGAGATGATGTCTATGGGTGACTTGCTCTCGCGCTCTGGCTTTGATGAATTGCATCGGGACGGTAACGGAGTTCTGTTGCAGAACAAGGACGAATCCGCGTCGGCAGACAATGGCGAGATCATCTATGTCAGTGTGGAGAAGAAAGTCACGCGCGAATTAGAATCGATCCCGTTCAGCACAGTCACGATCGACGATCCGACGCAATATATCGGCAAATCTTCAGTCCAGACAAAAGGCTCGGAAGGCGAACGCGCCCTGGTGTACGAAGAGACATACGAGAACGGTATTTATATCCGATCCGAACTCGTCGATATCGAGATCGTCACCGAACCGGTCCAGAAGGTCATCCTCAAGGGCACCAAGAAAAAGCCCCTTATCCCCGCGGTCAATCCCAGGACAGACCGCAGCAAGATCGTCGCCAACTGGAACAAGATCAAAGATCTCCTGATCGAAAATGGCAATTCAAATTATAAATCGTTTAAAGACAACGGCAACGGAACCATAACGGTCGACGGAAAGACCTTCAGCTTCATCCAGCAGGACAAAAGGGTCATCACCATGTATGACGGCCTGGAGTGCTGTCTGCAGGCAGGCTGCCACAATCCGCCGATCAACCACAACACAGCCAGCGGCATCCCGGCACAGCGCGGCCTGGTGGCATCCTATGGCCATAAGGTCAATGGCAAGTTTGTTGGAACCACACTGCCGCTGGGTACCATCCTTTTCATCGAGGGTTATGGGCTGGCGGTCATCGCCGATACCCATGGCGTGCACAGAGATCCGAACCTGATCGACGCCTGCTACGATGCCGGTGAGATCAGAAGCGGTGAAGTCACCTGGGGCAAGCAGACCAAACGCGTCTATATTATTGCTCTGCCCTGATGAACCGCCACGAAACCGAAAATCTACTTCGGCAATTCAACATTCGGCCAACCCACAGCCTCGGCCAGAATTTTCTGGTCGACGAGTGGGTGGGGCAGCACATCATACAGGTGGCAGGACCGGAACATACTGACCAGGTCATCGAGATCGGCCCCGGACTGGGCGCCCTGACCCGTGAGCTGGCCACAGCGGCCGGCCGGATCGTTGCCATCGAGATTGACCGACATTTAATTCCGGTCCTCGAGCAGGTTCTCACCAGTTATGAGAATTGCCTGGTGCTCAACCAGGATGCACTCAAAACAGATCTGGCAGTTCTGGCTGAAGCATGGCAAGGTCCGACTCTGGTCATAGCCAATCTGCCCTATTACATTACAACACCGATTATCGAGAAGATTCTCTGCGAGCTGCCGGAATGCCGACGGCTCGTTTTCACTGTCCAGAAAGAAGCGGCAGATCGCCTGCTGACCGGTCCGGGCAGCAAAGCCTATGGCCCGACAGCCATTCTGCTGGCTCTGCACGGAGCTGCCATACGCGGTCTGACAGTGCCGCCGGCAGCCTTCTGGCCCCGGCCGCACATCGACTCAGCTGTCCTGGTTATCGAGCGCGAAACAGGAACCCTGAGCACTGATCAGCTGCCG
>JAWSUP010000158.1:0-9234 GCA_033549405.1 Bacillota bacterium
CGCCTGCAGCGATGCGGAACAATCAAGCACGACGTGTTTGACCCTTTGTGCGTCCCGGTAATCATCGCTGTTCACTTTTGCCATGATCTCAAATTCTTTGGCCTTTCCGGTGAAAATGCGTTTGCGCCTGCGCCGGGCGATGATAACGTCGATGTCCAGGTCACCATTGGTAACAATGTATTCATACTCCCTGTTCATACCGGTCAAAAGATACCAGAGTCCGTAAAATATGCCGACCAGCAGAATCGGAACCAGAAAACTGATATATCCGCCGAACATCATCAGTGCGGTCAGCAGCACGAAACTTGCGACAAGCAAGCCGATGATCTTGAGATAATCCTGCCCTGTCTTGCGCCTCTGGACGATTTTTTCCATAAAGGTATCGCTCATTGTTAAGACCTCCCAGACTCGTATGTTACTATTCTACCTGAAACAAACCGTTCTGCCTACTGCCATGCGTGGCGCACGGAAAAAAAGCGGGCATCCCCGGTGGGGATGCCCGCTTAATTCTTGTTTGTGCTATCAGATTAATACATGCCGCCCATTCCACCGGGTCCTCCGGCAGGCGCCGGCGGTTCCGGCTCCGGAATGTCGGCGACGACAGCTTCAGTCGTCAGCAGGATGGCAGCGATCGATGCCGCATTCTGCAGGGCAGAACGGGTCACCTTGGCCGGATCCACAATGCCGGCTTCCATCATGTCGACATATTGCTCAGCCATGACATCAAAGCCGATGCCCGGCTCGCTGTTCTTGACCTTTTCGCAGATAACGCTGCCGTCAAGTCCGGCGTTAGTGGCGATCTGACGAACTGGTTCTTCCAGCGCCTTGATGACAATACGCACGCCCGTGCGAGTGTCGCCGCTGGTCGTGTCAAGCAGCTTGATAACTTCTGGAAGTGCGTTGATGTAAGCTGTTCCGCCGCCGGCGATGATGCCTTCTTCGACAGCTGCACGCGTTGCAGACAAGGCGTCTTCGATACGCAGCTTTTTCTCTTTCATTTCTGTTTCCGTTGCGGCGCCAACCTTGATCACAGCGACACCACCGGACAGCTTGGCCAGGCGCTCTTGCAGCTTTTCACGGTCAAAATCGGAGGTAGTCTCTTCGATCTGAGCGCGGATGGAGCTGATGCGCGCTTTAATCTCCTGCTCAGATCCTGCACCGTCGACGATGATCGTGTTCTCTTTCTGGACTTTAATCTGGCGGGCACGGCCCAGCTGTTCCATTGTGGTTTCCTTAAGTTCCAGACCGACTTCCTCGGAGATGACCTGTCCGCCGGTCAGAACGGCAATATCCTGCAACATCGCTTTGCGACGATCGCCAAAACCGGGCGCTTTGACGGCCACACATGTGAATGTGCCGCGCAGTTTGTTGACAACGAGGGTTGCCAGCGCTTCGCCTTCGACATCCTCGGCAATGATGACAAGTTTCCTGCCGGCCTGCATAATCTTTTCCAGTAGTGGCAGAATGTCCTGGATACTGGTCAGTTTCTTGTCGGTGATCAGGATGAAGGGATCGTCAAGGACCGCTTCCATCTTATCGGTATCCGTCGCCATGTAAGATGATACATAACCACGGTCAAATTGCATGCCTTCGACAACTTCGAGCTCAGTGTTCATGGTCTTTGATTCTTCGACTGTGATAACACCATCTGAAGTCACTTTTTCCATGGCATCGGCGATCAGCTCGCCGATAAAAGAGTCATTGGCTGAAATCGCAGCAACACGGGTGATGTCTTTTTTGCCTGATACAGCTTTTGCCTGTTTGCTGATCGAGGTTGCGGCGGCTTCAGATGCCATTGCAATGCCTTTGCCGAGAATCATCGGATTGGCTCCGGCTGCGATGTTTTTGAGTCCTTCGCGGATGATGGCCTGAGCCAGCAATGTTGCTGTTGTTGTTCCGTCGCCGGCGACATCGTTTGTCTTGGTGGCGACTTCCTTAAGCAGCTGGACACCCATGTTTTCAAAACGGTCTTCGACTTCGATTTCTTTGGCAATGGTCACGCCGTCATTCGTGATCATCGGAGAGCCGAATTTTTTGTCCAGAACAACATTTCTGCCCTTTGGACCAAGGGTGATCTTGACAGTGTCAGCGAGTTTGTTGACACCTTTTTCCAGGGCATGCCTGGCGTTTTCAGCGTATTTGAGTTCCTTAGCCATTATTGTGTTCCTCCTGTTTGCTCATGTCAGTCAACGATCGCAAGAATATCACTCTGCTTGAGAATGGTGTATTCAGCATTGTCTATTTTGACTTCTGTACCTGCATATTTGCTGATCAAAACGCGATCGCCGACCTCGACCTGCATGGTCACTTCTTTGCCGTCAACAAGTCCGCCGGGGCCGACAGCGACAATCTCAGCTTCCTGAGGTTTTTCTTTGGCAGATCCGGGCAGAACGATGCCGCTCTTGGTCGTCTCTTCTGTTTCGAGCATCTTGATGACTACGCGGTCACCTAAAGGTTTGATTCTCATGTAAATGCCTCCTTTAATCATGTGTTGTTTCGGGAGTTAGCACTCTAACGTCAGGAGTGCTAACTCCAGACATAAATATAGTGCTTTGTCTTTTCTTTGTCAAGGGGTTCCGACAAGATCGGTGAGAAAGTTCGCCAAATACAGGTAACGTGCCAGCCTGGAGGACTCAATCATTGTGACAGTTGCCGGCACATAGGGGGCGAGTAAGCCGGCCAGCAGTAACAGGATGTTGATGATAATCAGGCCGAAGACGGCGCCGGCAAGAAATCCGCCCAGACGGTTTAGCGACCCGATAACAGGAAGCGAATCCGACCATTTGGTCATCAGTCGGGTCAGGCGGTGGACCAGAAAAGCAATCAAAGTAAAAAGTATCACGAACACAGCAGCCATCAGGGCAAAACGAAACAATGCGGCTGTCAATTCCGGCAATGCCTGGTTGGCTTCGGAAGCGCCATCAGGCATTTGGGCGGACATCAGTGCTTCCAGCAGGGGCGGCAGCGCAAATCGCTCGATCGCTGCTTCGATACTGACAGCGGTATCTTCGAAGGTCTTAACAACCGGATGGGTCAACCACTCACCGACCGGCGCCAACCAGGGGAGCCGCGTCAGAAACCCGGTCACCGGTCCGAGCAAAAGCAGTGTCAGGCCGAGGGACAGCAGGAGTAAGAGCAGGCGTCCAAGCATATCGAACAGGCCGGTTTTCATACCCAGCAGAGCAGCCAACACCAGAATGGCAATCAGCACAAGGTCGGCTATCATGTTGGTTCCTCCTCTGGCGCAGCGGTGTCTGCTGTCCCGAATCCGTCTGGATTCATCTGCTGCCAGCGCCAGGCGTCGGCACACATGTCTGCCAGTCCCTTGCAGGAACGCCAGTTCAGCAGCTTCTCTGCCTTGCCGGGATCGGCATAGCAGACCGCCACATCGCCCGGACGGCGCGGGTCCATGATCAGGGGGATGGTACGGCCGCTGGCTGCTTCAAACGCAGCTGCCATTTCGAGGACACTATAGCCTGTCCCGGTTCCCAGGTTGACCGCTTCCGCGCCCTGATGCTGCAGAACATGGTCAATGGCCCGGCAATGACCGGCCGCCAGATCGACGACATGGATATAGTCACGTACACCTGTTCCGTCGGGCGTCGCATAGTCCTGTCCGAACACATGCAGAGCCGGGCGCTTGCCGATAGCCACCTGGGCCATGTACGGCATCAGGTTGTTGGGAATGCCTGCGGGATCCTCGCCGATCAGTCCAGACGGATGGGCGCCGGCCGGATTGAAATAGCGCAGCAGCATGATCGACCAGTCCGGTTCGGCAATAGACAGGTCCCGCAGGATCTGTTCATTCATAAATTTGGTCCATCCATACGGATTGGTGCACACTAAAGGAAAATCCTCTGTAATCGGAACGCGTTCCGGCATCCCGTACACGGTTGCGGATGAACTGAAAACAAGCCGCTTGACGCCATGTTCTTGCATGACCTCACACAGGGTCAGGGTGCTGTCCAGGTTATTTCGATAATAGCGAAGCGGCTGGTCTACTGATTCGCCAACAGCTTTCAATCCGGCGAAGTGGATGACAGCATCAATAGCATGCTGGTTGAAAACTTCTTCCAGTGCCGGCTTGTCACAGACATCCAGCTGATAAAACTGTAAATCGCGGCCACAGATCCGGCGCACGCGGTTTAGTGATTCCGCGTTGCTGTTGCACAAGTTATCAACCACGATAAGATCATGTCCGTCCTGAAGCAGTTCCACACAGGTATGGCTGCCAATGTAACCGGCTCCGCCGGTCACAAGAATCTGACTCATGCTGGCACCTCGCTTCTGCAGCCTGTGCTGCCATTATACAATAGCACGTGCGCTTCAGCCTGCCAAGGCTGGCTGCCAAGGTCGCTTTGTCTATGCAAATCGCCAATGTTTGGTATACTGGTATCAGACCTGTATAGATTGGGGTGTCAAGCATTGGAACTTGCCGAACTGGCAATCAATAAACTGATCATTCTGTCCATTCTCAACCGCATACCGGGGGTCACGCTGGGGCAACTGACAACGATCGCCCTGGAAACCCTGTATATGGATTATTTCGACTTTGTCACGGCTTTCGAGGAGCTGTGCCGTGACCAGATGGCCAATGAGAGCATCCGGAAAGGCGAAACTGCGCTGGACGCAGCAGGCCGTCCAGTGACGCGCTGTGATATGACGCCTGAAGGCAAGTCGGTCTATCTGACGCTTGAGCATCGCATCCCGCTGCCGATTCGCTCCTACCTGGCTCAGGCCTGTTCGAGCTGGCGGAAAGATATCCGCATGCAGAACATCCTGACAGCCAGCTGCGATCCTGATGGAAACGGTCTGTATCGCGTCCGCCTGCGCCAGAGTGACGGTATCAAAGATCTGATCGACCTGGCTTTAACAATTCCCGACAAGACGATGGGTCTTCTCATCTGTGAACGCTGGAAACGTCACCCGCAGACCGTATATCTGGGTCTTTTATCCTTACTGACCGGAGAGCCAACCCCTGTGCCTGATCAGGGTCAGTTCACACCCGATTCAGAGCAAACCGAAGAGGCAGGTCCCCGGTCAGAACCGCCAGACCCGCTTCAGCAGTCATTGTTCGAGTCTGGCGAACCGCCAAAAAACTGAGGGATCAGGCGGGTGTCAGCAATCCCTTAGGGGCTCCTGATCTCTTACTCGATCAGATCCGGCAGATTGCGGATCCGACTGCCCAACTCGTTCGCCAGTGCATCGAGTCGGGCCAAATCATCTTGTGTCGGCAGACCATTGGCCAGGACCGATTCAAGCCGTTCAGCTTTGATATTGCCTGTCAGGCTTTCCATGGTCTTCTCTACCTGCGTAGCCCAGCCATAGGAGCCGATCAAGGCCATGAAGCGTGTTTTAGGTCTTACAGCATTTGCGATCAGAGCGGCATAGGCCATGTTGGGATGTGGTCCGCCCAAAACGGTCGGTGTCGCCAGCACCACGCCTGCGGCGTCGACAAGGTCCATGATGAAATGACCAGTTTCAATCGTCAGGCTGTCGGGATGGCTGCCGAGATCGCGGCAAATGATCGAAAGTCCCTGGGCAGACAGCTTGACTGCCAGGCGTTCAACCATGATCCGTGTGCTATCATGCATGCTGATATAAGGGATCGTTACCAGTTTTTTGACACCGTTACCAGTCCATTTTTCATATCGGCCCAATATCATGTCCGGATCATACCAGATCGGTCCGTGCGACGGCGCAATAAGACGCGGCCCAAGCTGCCTGGTCCTGGCTGTATATTTGGCGATCTGCGCACGAAACGGCATCATTATCTCGGCATAGTAAGACTTGGCAGCCAGGCGCTGTTCCGCACTGGATGTGGCAAAGGCCTTGGGCGTCGCATAGTGGGAGCCAAACAGGTCGCTGGAAAACAATATGCGATCCTCTTCCAGCCAGGCCATGGTATTGTCTGGCCAGTGAGCGAATGGAATCATCATGAACTGTAAAGTCTTGCCACCCAGCTCGATACGGTCTCCCTCGCTGACAACCATGACCTTGCCTGCATCATAATGCAGGTGGGTTGCCAGCATGTCCCTGACCTTCGCGCTGCCGACCACCTGGGCCATGGGATATCGGTTCAACACAGCCTGATTGGATCCGGAATGGTCCTGTTCTGTGTGCAGGTTGATCAGATAATCAATGCGATCAACCCCTGCTTCTTTCAGATTACTCATCAAAACGTCTGTTTTGACCGGATCAACAGCGTCAATCAAAGCTGTTTTATCGCTTCCGATGATCAGATAGGCGTTATAGGTGGTGCCGTGCGGTGTCGGCATCAGGCAGTCGAAAAGCTCACGTTCGGGATGACCGGCGCCGACTTCGAAAATGTGTTCACCGACGGGTAAGACTGTCATGGCAATCGTCACTCCTTTTAATTGGCTTCACACGGGGCAGGAGCGCCATGGGAGTAACACATTGCGCCCCTGCCCGGTATGAAACGCCTGGATCAGCTGATTTCTGTTTATGCTGCAGGTGGCATATCATTATTCTTCAGGACTGAAGTCATCCTTACTGGCGCCGCAAAGCGGGCAAACCCAGTCACTGGGAAGATCCTCAAAGGAGGTGCCCGGAGCGATGCCGTTATCCGGATCACCCGCTTCGGGATCATAAACATAGCCACACAGGTCGCAGACATACTTTTTCATAATGGAAACCTCACTTTCAATTGATGCAAATAATTATAACGATATATGGCTCAATAAACCACACCAAATGTTACGGCACTGCCAGAGATCAGGGCAACTGCAATGATTTGCCGGCTTTCATCAGTTTCTCTGATTGGCGATAGATCACGATGCGCCTGCCAACGATCTGTATGACTTCAGCCTGAACGGCCTCGCCGACAGAGGCGGCCAGTTGCCTTATATCGCTGGCTGCCGTCTTCAAAACGGCGATTTTGATCAATTCATGGGTCGTCAACATGGCTTCCAGATCGGTGATCGAAGCTGGTGTCAGTTCGCCTTTACCGATCAGGAACCCCGGTTCCAGTGCATTAGCCTGTGCCCTGAGCCAGGCTCTCTGTTTACTGTTCAGCATGGCTGCCTCCTTCATCGCAATCAGGAAAAATATTCGAATTCAAAATCATGCAGGGAGACAAGGTCTCCCTCTTTTATGCCTGCACTCTCGAGTGCTTCAATGACACCCTTGCGTCGAATCAGCCGTTGAAAGTACTGCAGGGATTCATGTTGGTCGAAATTCGTCGAACGGACCAGATTCTCGATCCAGTTCCCTGTGACGCGGTAGACGCCGTCTTCGTGGCTGACCTCAAAAAGAGGCTCCTTCTCATAGCGATAAATGACATTATCCTGGTCAGGATCAAACAGCCGGACCGGTTCCAGCTTCTGTACTGCAGCCGCAACTGCCTGCATCAGCACGGAAACCCCCTCTCCGATCGGCGCGCAGATCAGGAATACCGCATAGCCGCGCTGCTGGAGTGTGGTGCGGACATGCTCGGCTGTTTCCTGGTCGACCAGATCAATCTTGTTGATGGCCACGATCTGCGGCCGGCTGGCCAGCGCTGGATCATACAGGGCCAGCTCCTCGTTGATCTGGTCAAAACCCTGCACGGGATCGCGGCCGGTTTCCGCAGATACATCGATGACGTGCAGAATCAGTCGGGTCCGCTCGATGTGCCGTAAAAACGACAGGCCAAGGCCCATGCCGGTGTGTGCGCCTTCAATCAGACCAGGTATGTCTGCCATGACGAAGCTGGTGTCCCCGACCGTAACGACGCCCAAACCCGGTTCTACAGTTGTAAAGGGATAATCAGCGATTTTGGGCCGGGCAGCAGAAACGACCGAAAGAAGGGTCGATTTTCCGGCGTTGGGGAAGCCGACAAGACCGACATCAGCCAGCAGCTTCAGCTCAACGATCAGGTCGTATGTATCGCCGGGTTCACCGGCACGGGCAAAGCGGGGCGCCTGGCGAACGCTGTTGGCAAAATGAACATTTCCTTTGCCGCCGCGACCGCCCCGTGCGATGATAACCTCCTGCCCTTCTTCAACCAGGTCTGCCAGGATGCGATCTTCTTCTGCATCTTTGATCAGGGTGCCGACCGGCACTTCGACTGTCAGATCTGCTCCGCTGCGTCCGTATTGCTTGCGACCGCCACCTTTCTGGCCATTTTCAGCCATGAATTTGCGGCGGAAGCGGAACGCCTGCAGTGTGTTCATGCCGGACCGGGCAATGAAGATGACATGCCCGCCGCGACCGCCGTCGCCACCGTCAGGCCCGCCGTTGGGCACATATTTTTCTGTATGGAACGAGACTGCGCCGTCGCCGCCGTCACCGGCTTTAACAGAAATGCGCGCTCTGTCTATAAACACTGGTCAACCCTCCGGTCATGAAAAAAATCCGGCCGTTGCCCGGCCGGACCTGAGCGGTCCGGCAGCCACAAAAATGCGGGGCTGACGGACCGGCTGATATGAATCTTGACGATGTCCCGGGTAGATTAAGCAGGGTAGACGCTGACTTGTTTTCTGTCTTTACCCAGCCGCTCATACTTGACATGTCCGCTGATCCGGGCATAAAGCGTATCATCTGATCCGCGGCCGACATTGGTTCCCGGATGAATTTTCGTTCCGCGCTGGCGGACAAGAATATTGCCGGCCAGAACTTCCTGACCATCGCCTTTTTTGGCGCCCAGACGCTTTGATTCAGAATCACGGCCGTTGCGGGTGCTGCCGACACCCTTCTTATGTGCCAGTAACTGCAAGTTGATATAAATCATTGTTTGGTTCCTCCTTTGATCATCTTTGATCGAAACCGGATGAAACGACTCCCATAACTGATCTGGATCTGCCGACAGCCGATAACCAATGACTGCATCAGGATGGATGCGATCTGCCATTGTGTGGCAGTCAGTCCTGACGGGTCAGGCAACGAGAAGCGGATCAATCCGTCTTCCAGCTGCCGTTCGGGATCGATGTCGGCCAGCTCCTGCAGACTGCCGATCGCAGATGCTGCCAGAGCAGTAATCGCTGCACAGATAATATCTGGGCCCTGGTCGGCATATCCGGCGTGTCCGGATGCGGAAAAGTGATGAATCATCCCTGCTTCATCGCGCTGCAGGATTATGGTAATCATATCAATGTTCGCTCTGCAGATTTCTGTCTGCTGCAGTCAATAACACCTGAAAACCTCAGGTGTTGATCTTTGTGATCCGGACACGTGTATAAGGCTGACGATGTCCGTTCTTTCTGCGATAGCCTTTTTTGGCCTTATACTTGAAGA
>JAWSUP010000159.1:0-9221 GCA_033549405.1 Bacillota bacterium
TAACCTTCATCCCCGTCATGCCCAGGGATACGCCCGCTTCACGCTGTCCACGATCGACTCCCTGGATGGCTCCGCGAATAATCTCGGCGATATAGGCGCCATTATGAATGCCGAGTGCGATGATCGCCGATGGTATCCGGTCCAGCGATACGATTTTGACTAAACCAAAATAGATAAACAGGAGCTGAAGCAAGAGCGGTGTTCCCCGGATAATATAGATATACAATTTTGCCGGGGTGTTGATCAGCGGATTTTTAGAAAGGCGCAATAAGCCAAAAATGATACCAAGACCAACACCGACCATAATGCCGAAAAATGTTATCTGCAAAGTCATCAGTGCAGCCGGCAAAAATCCTTGCAGCACACGCCAGAAAAACGGCCATGTCCATTCCATAAATTTACTCCTCAGGTCGCATAAAGCAAGTCAAACTCTGCGAAAAGCAGGTCACTCGCTGCATGCATTGATTCAGCGAAGAAGGGCTGCAGTCAGCCCTTCCTCGCCAGTTTCGTTCCGGATGCCATGACTGGTTATCCGTTTATTTATTCGTGATATCCATGCCGTCATGCCATTTTTCACTGATCTCCTTCATCGTGCCATCCGCGTGCATTTCAGCCAGGATTTCATCGATGCGTTCCATCAGGGTTACATCATTTTTGTTGAAGGCTATGCCCATTTCCTCGAGACGCAGAAGGTCTCCGCACAGCATTAACTCATCGCCACCGCTGATCTTGGACATGGTCTCCAGGGCAACCAGGCGGTCTGTAATGACGCCGTCGACACGACCAGCGATCAATTCCATCAATGTCGCATTATCATCCTGGTACAAGGCAGGTTCAGCGCCAAGGTCCTCAGCATCTCTGACAAAGTTGCTGCCAGTCGCTGCGGCAATGGACTTCCCTTCCATATCTGCAGGATCGGTGATGTCCGAATCCTGATGCACGATCAGCTGTGCTCCGGAATAATAGTACGGAATGGAAAAGTTGATAATCTTCAGCCGGTCATAGGTTATGGCCATACTGCCCAGGATCGCATCATAACGTCCGGCTCTTAAACCTTCTGTCAGTCCATCCCAGTCTGAGGTGACATAATCGAGTTCAACACCGAGTCGTTTGGCTATTTCTTCGCCGGTATCGACATCAAAACCGACCACCGAGCCATCCTCGTTGATATAATTGAACGGCCTGTATCCGCCGCTGCCAACAACAGTCAACTTGCCGGCGTCCAGAACACGTTGGAGACTGTCCACCTCGACTGCAGGTTCATTGCAGCCGCTCAAAACAAACGCCGCCATCAGCAGGGCCACAGTGCCAAGTGCCAATATTTTTCTTAATTTCATTTAATACTCCCTTCTTTCTTGTGCCAAGACGCAGTGCTTTGTCTTGGGCTCACTCTATGGAAGTTTACACAGGTCTGCCATGTTTGTCAAATTGATATCGCATATTAAACTATGTATTTTTCTATTATGTGTATAATTTATTAATACTTATAACCAAATACCAGACAGCACACAGTCTCTCTATTCCCTTTATAGGCCTTCTTCAGGCATGCGCTGAACAATATGGTGCGAAAACAAATTCGTTCTTTACATATTTATACTATATTAATAATTACGATTTTAATTTTTTATGTTTTACTGAACTTTCATGCAAAGTGACAGTTATAGTACAGCTTTATTTTATATAAATAAACATAGCCTTGATTCTCTTTATAATATTTCTATATCTATCAAAAGAATGTAAAAACTCTATCCATAGTTTCGCAGAACGGACGGTCATGGTACAATAAGAAGAAAACAACCTGATCTCCTGTTTCTGAGGCAGATCATGCGTAAATCCGGGAGGAAAACATGTCAGAACACATTCTGGTCTTGAACTGCGGTAGCTCATCCGTCAAATTTAATTTGTTCTCTGTAACGGAAAAGCAAGAATTGCACGCTTTGCTTCAGGGCATTGCTGAAGAGATCGGCAACCCCGACAAAAGTCGTATCAAGTATGAGTGGCATGGCGATAAACGTACGACGCCTGCCGCGCTGCATAATCACCGGGAAGCCTTGATGCAGGTGTTTGGGGTGCTTGAGCAACTTGGGATCGAACGGGCATCCATCGTCGCTGTCGGTCATCGAGTGGTGCATGGCGGCGATCAGTATAGCAGCAGTGTCCGGGTTGACGACAAGGTGCTCGCCACCATCCGCAGGCTCATCCCGATCGCTCCACTGCATAATCCGCCAAATCTGACGGGACTCGAAGAAAGCATCCGCCTGTTACCCGGCGTTCCCCAAGTGGCCGTTTTCGACACCGCATTTCATGAAACAATGCCTGAGTATGCCTACCGTTATGCGATTCCAACAAGCTGGTATAAGACATATGGCGTCCGCAAATATGGTTTCCATGGCACATCGCACATGTATGTAGCCCGCAGGGCAGCGCGCTTTTTGGGTATTCCATTTACTGGATTCAACGGTATTACGGCACACTTGGGCAATGGCTGCAGCCTGACAAAAATTCAGAACGGCTGTTCAATCGATACCAGCATGGGATTCACACCGCTTGAGGGTGTCATCATGGGCACGCGATCTGGTGATATCGATCCGGCCCTGATCGGCCACGTCGCGGGCAAGCTGGTCAACGACATGGGGATCAGCAAAGAGCAGGCCTTCGAAAAGGTGCTTCATGACCTGAACAAAGAGAGCGGACTCAAAGCCATCGGCAAAACCAACATGATGCAGGACATCCGAACCCGTGCTTTGCATGGCGACCTTCAGGCTGCAACTGTAATCGACATCTATGCCTACAGGGTCGCCAAGTACATCGGCCAGTACTGGGCGACCCTGCCCTGGACCGATGCTATTGTGTTCACAGCCGGCCTGGGTGAGAACGAGGCGTATGTCCGGCAGAAGATCCTCCAGTTTCTCAGTGCACTCTCAATTCAGGTCGACGAGGATAAGAACACGATTCGCAAGCAGGAAGTGGTGATTGGCGCCAGTCACATCAATCCGGACCACCCCCTGTCTGTTATGGTCATCCCGACTGATGAAGAAGCGGTCATCGGCTACGATACCCTGTATCTCGGATATCTGAATCAGCCCGTCCCGCAAGTCTATCCTTTCGAGAGACGCTGAGCAAGGCATGACATGCCCAAATGGGTTGTTAAGGAATTACCTGCTCAAATCTTCGGAAAATCTAATGAGCAAGTTGTTTTGTAACAGCCACAAAGGAGCTCTTAAGTTCCGATCATGTATCGGTCCATTTCTGTTGTCTATTGAAGCGCAACTGCATGATCTGGTTCAGATCACGATAAAGCGGCAGCCGATTGAGCAGGCGAGTGCCTGATGATTGTTTTTCCGGGTATAAAGTACCTGCAGACCAGGTTTGTTCTAGTTTGACTCGATACTCGATATATTTGATATCGGTGACCTTGTTCAGATAAAAAACATACGGCTCTGGTAGTTTCAATCGTTTGGACGAACGTGACACGACATCACAATACAGCAGTGCTCCCGGAAAGTTCGACGCGATGAGATCAAAAAGCTGCCTGACTTCCTTTTCCTGGAGATAGCTCAACAGGTTGTCAGCCAGAAAAACGAGCTGCTCCGGCTCATCGTATTTTACCATCAATGGCCAGGCTTCATCAAAAACCGGCTGGCCGATCGTCGTGACCCGCTCATGGTCCGGGAAAAATATTTTGCGAATATGGGTCACATCCGGCCAATCGACATCATACCAGCGTAATCGGCCGTTATCGACGCGGTTGAATCGGGTGTTCAGAGCAGATCCCAGATTGACAACGACCAGATCGGGCCGATCCTGCAGGTGTTTACGGATCAGGCTGTCGTAGAACAAGGTCCGGGCCATGACACGATGCATTTCGATTCTGGTCAGCGGCGGTTCAACTTTCATGTGCAATAGACCTAATCGGTCGCAGACATTAACAGCCAAATCATCTGCGAAGAATCCGGGATCCGCCTCTGCCATTCTTGCCCTGATGATCAAAGGCCGGCAGAGCATATCCTTTGTTTTTGGCGGAAATAGCTCGATCCAGTTCTGCATGAATTGTTTGTCCTTTCATCATCAAGCGATCGTGGTTTTCTGACTTGTTCTCATGGGCGGAAAGCTGTTCCATCCGGCAGTCGTGCCAGTGTCCATTGAGGCAGCTTGTTGTCGCATGGGTAGGCTGCGGCTTTAACTTCGTCAATATCGATACCCAGTCCAGGCAATTCATTCGGATATACATAGCCATCCTTGATCTGGGGACATCCTGGGAAAACTTCCTGCAGTCTCTCCGAGAGCCCACACCATTCTTGTATCCCGAAGTTATGACTGGCGATGTCAAGGTGAACATTGGCAGCATGGCCGACCGGAGATACATCTCCCGGGCCATGCCAGGCTGTACGGACACCAAAGGATTCGCACAGGATCGCCAGTTTTCTTGCCGGTGTAATGCCGCCGATCTGGCTGATGTGGACGCGAATGTAATCGATCAGGTGCTCTCGGATCAGCGGCAGCCATTCAAGCGGATTGTTGAACAACTCACCCATGGCGATCGGTGTGGCGCACTGATTGCGGATCATGCGAAACCAGTCAATCTGCTCAGGCGGCAGGACATCCTCCAGAAAAAAGAGGCGGTAGCTTTCCAGGTTCTTAGCCAGGCGGACTGCTTCGATCGGAACAAGACGTTCATGGGTGTCATGCAACAGTTCCAATTCCGGCGCGAGATGTGCCCGCAGGTAATCAAAAAGGCGAAGAACGCTGTGGGCATAAGCTGCAGGATCATAATAAGCACCGGGAAGAGCATCATCCGGAGTATGCAGGGCATGGCCCCTGCCGCCATAGCCGCCCATCTGGCAGCGAATATAGCGATAACCCTCTTCGTGCAGTTTAAGCACATGTTCTAGTACTTCCTGTTTGTCCCTTCCGTCTGCATGCCGGTAAACAGCCGCTGCTTCGCGGCATTTGCCGCCAAGCAGCTGATAGACGGGCATACCGGCCAGTTTTCCTTTTATGTCCCATAAGGCCATATCGGCGCCGGACAATGCATTGTTCAGAACCGGCCCATTGCGCCAGTAAGCGCTGACCATCGCAGACTGCCAGATATCCTCAATGCGCTGCGGATCCTTACCGATCAGAAATGGGCGGAGGTATTCTTCGATTGCCGTCTTCACAGCCAAGCTTCGCTGGGTGAAAGTGGCACAGCCGAGGCCATAGAGGCCTGGTTCAGTTGTTTCGATCTTAACGACGACCAAGCCGATCCCTTCCGGAGCCGTCAGGATTGCCCGCACGTCGCGGATTGTCAAATTTTCCATTATCTTCCCTCCTTAAAAATAGTGCGCGGTTTCCGGCGGCCTGATATCTGTCAGATTGCCGGTGTAGTGGCGCAAACGATGTGGCTGATATGGATATCGGTCGCAGGCCGCTTCATCGATTTCGATGCCGAGTCCAGGCCGGTCCGGAATCAACAAGCATCCGTCTTCCATCTGCAACGATTCATGGCAAACCTCACTGCGCCAGATCACATCGCTCACCATAATCTCCAGGATAGTGAAGTTGGGTGTGCAGGCCGCCAGCTGCAAGGTTGCCGCATTGGAGACTGGTCCGCTCGGGTTGTGCGGTGCAAAAGCAATATGAGCGGCCTCGGCCATGGCAGCTATTTTTCTGAGCGCGAAGAGCCCTCCGGCATGGCTGATATCCGGCTGCATGTAGTCAACAGCCCGCTTTTCAATCAATTCCTGAAAGGCATGGTGCGTATAAAGCCGCTCACCGGCAGAAATCGCGACAGGTGACTGCCGGCGGACGTCTGCCAGGGCATCCAGGTTGTCTGGCGGTACCGGTTCTTCAAAAAAAAGCGGTTTGAAGGGCGCCAGTTCGCGGGCGATCCGAATGGCTGTCGGGATATTGAAACGGCCATGCCCTTCAATCAGCAGGTCGACTGTGTCTCCGACCGCTTCCCGAACGGCTGCAACACAGTTGATCGCCTGCTTGAGATCCTGAGGTGAAATATCCAGGCTGGCCTTGCCAAACGGATCCCACTTCATGGCTGTCACACCGCGTCGGACAGTCTCTTTTGCTTTATCGGCAAACTCCTGCGGTGTTCTGGCTCCCGCAAACCAGCCATTTACATAGATACGGACGCGGTCCTGGCACTTGCCGCCCAGCAACTGGTAGACCGGCACATTTAACGATTTGCCCAGGATATCCCAGAGGGCCATCTCCACTGCCGACAAAGCAGACATAAGTACCGGTCCGCCGCGCCAGTAGGCGTCCCGGTACAAGGCGTACCTGTGCTTCTCGATGGTCAACGGATCCTGTCCGACCAGTTCCGACCGGATATGATCGATCGCTCCGCGCAGTGCCATCTCTTTGTACTCGAGCGTCCCTTCGCCGACACCGGTCAATCCCTCATCCGTGTATACCTTGACAAAAACCCAGTTAGTCCGGAAACAATCGACGACAAATGTTCTGATGTCCGTTATCTTCACAAGCTGTCACCTCCACCTAGCAAGTACCACAGGGATATATCCCGCCTGTCATCATCATAACATATAAAATATCCCAAGAGGTTAGTGGCTCTCTTTCGCGAAGGATTGACGAGTCTGGTCAATCCGAGAGCGAAAGTTTTAGAGCCAGTTAGCTCTTGGGGTATAAAATATCCCAAGAGGTTTGAGCATCGTTTGAAATAACTTGCTCTATGCATCTCCCGCAGAATTGACCTTATTCGTCAATCCGAGAGCGAAAGTTTTAGAGCCAGTTAGCTCTTGGGGTATAAAATATCCCAAGAGGTTTAGGCATCGTTTGAAATAACCCAAATCACCGTTATAATAAATGTCAGACCATCACGATTTCCCGCAATCACGAAGCGAAAGGCAGAGGAATGGTTTGAAGCAGTTCAGGCGCAAGACACAAAACGCTATCCCAAGTCCGGTCAGGTTCTGGTTTGGTCAGAAACCCGTACTACTGGTTCTGCTCATCATCTTTCCATTTTTCATAACATCGGCCGGCTGCCAGGTTATTCCCTATGATCCTGATGCTGGTAATCATCCGATCAATTCTTCTTCAACGCAAACGGGTGATCAAACCAGTTCGGGAAGCGCTAAAACTACTGGGATAACAGGCACTTCTGCACTGGGTGTGACAACTACGCACAAACAGGCTACTGAGACTGGGTTGCCGAATGATGATCTTCTGCATGATCAGGTTCGTCAGATGACACTGGACGTCAAAATCGGCCAGTTGATCATGGCCGGGTTTAATAACGTGGCTGAAGCTGAAGGGCTGGTTCGCGAGATCTCCCCAGGTGGTCTGATCTTATTTCGACGAAATATTCAGACTGAGCAGCAGACTAGACAGGATATCTCAACCTTTCAGGCCGCTGTCGAGGATGGGTTGCCACCACTTTTTATAGCGGTTGACCAGGAAGGCGGAACTGTCTCAAGACTGCCTGCATCTGCCGGTGTTTTCGAGTCAGCCCAGGACATCAGCACGCGGGCGGATGTCCCTTATGCGGTGGCTTCTGGTGAAAGGACCGGCCGGATCCTGCGCGAATGGGGTTTCAATGTCAACTGCGCGCCTGTTCTGGATATCGGTGGCAATCCGGACAGTAAAGTCATCGGCACACGAGCATATGGTGAGACCGCCGGTGCGGTTATCGTCTATGGCCTGGCTGTTCTGCAGGGGTTGCAAAACACCGGCATGCTGACGGTGGTCAAACACTTCCCCGGGCACGGCGGCACCACTGTGGATTCTCACCTGTCCCTGCCGGTCATCGACCAGTCACTGGCAGAACTGCAAGAAGAAGCATTGCGCCCGTTCATCGCTGCCATTGATGCGGACGCTGACATGGTCATGATGGCGCATATCCGGTTCAGTCAACTCGATATGCGACCGGCCAGCCTCTCTCCTGTCCTGGTCGACACGCTGCTGCGCCATGAGCTGGGATTTTCCGGGGTCGTTCTGACCGACGATCTGACCATGGGCGCCATTACGGACCAGTACGAAATTGGTGAAGCAGCCGTCCTGGCTGTCGAAGCCGGCTGCGACCTGCTGCTGGTCTGCCATGATATGGCCAATGTCTACCTGGTGCGCGACGCCCTGATGGACGCTGTCCAGTCCGGACGGCTCAGCGAAGCGCGCATCGACGCAAGTGTTGAACGCATTTTACTGGCGAAAAGGCGATTGTCTTAGGCATCGCTATAAAAAATCACATACCCGCATCATGAAGGAGGCAATTTATGAACATCGGAATTATTATCCACTCAAAGACAAACAACACCTGGTCTGTCGCAGAAAAACTCAGGGACCAGCTGGTGGCACAAGGTCACCAGGTTGGACTTGAGCGCATCGTCGCAGTTGACGACCAGCAGGCGCAGGCAGCTAAAGTCACTTTCAGTGCCTGTCCTGACGCATCAGGGTACGACGCGCTGGTCATCGGCGCGCCCGTGCGCGCATTCACCATCAATCCGATCATCAACGCTTACCTGAGCCAGTTGCCGCACCTCGGGGCCAAGCCGACAGCATGCTTTGTCACGAAACACCTGAAGCAGCCCTGGCTGGGTGGCAACAAGGCCATCCGGCGCATGAGCAAATTGTGTGCCGACAAAGGGCTAGAAGTCAAAGGCAGTTCCATCGTCAGCTGGTCCAGTCCTGAGCGGGAAAGCCAGATCAACGCCTGTGTCACAGCGATCACAGCGCTTTTTTAAGGAGCTGTTAAAAATAGTTGGTCTTTTCCCCGAAAGAATAACGAGCGCGGGAAATAATCGATCCAGCCAAGTTATTAAAAATGCATTGCTGTCAGCCTGTCTTTGTGATACAATGACTCGTTCTTGACTCAGACGCACAACACGTGCTATGAAATACATGCTAAGCGAATTTATAGAAAGACAGGTGTCTCTTGGACAACATAACATTCCCTCAGCTGGCGTTATCGCCACAAATCCTGCAAGCGCTGCAGGACATGGGCTTCGAAGAAGCGACCCCGATTCAGGCAGAGGCCATTCCACTCATTCTCGAAGGACGCGACATCCTGGGGCAGGCCCAGACTGGTACCGGCAAAACCTGTGCCTACGGTATCCCGCTCATCGAGAAAATTGATCACGAAGTAACGGGCATCCAGTACCTGATTTTGTCACCAACCCGGGAACTGGCCATACAGATTGCAGATGAGCTGCACGAACTGACCAAATACCACGAAGGGATCCGGATCCTCGCCGTTTACGGCGGACAGCCGATTG
>JAWSUP010000160.1:0-9208 GCA_033549405.1 Bacillota bacterium
GCTTTACTGGCCTGCCCGTCTGATCGACTACGCAGATAATGATCAATGGACCAGGATTGTTCGATCACAATCCTGAATCGGGCATCCTCCGGATAATTATCTGTCCGTTCGGCTAACGCTACAGCCTGGTCTATCCAATGATCGTGCTGGATTAGAACCTGGTGCGGCATGTCCGTATAGCCAGGATCGTGATGCGATGTCTGAATCACATGGACGACCCATTTGCGCTGAACCGGTAAAACAATGGTGCGAGCAGTTGTTTCATCGTGTTCCAGACAGAAAGCAGCCTGACAGTCACGGGTACGATCGGCAATAAAGACAGGATGGCAGGATTCACCTTGCGGAATAACCAATGGTATTTTTATTTCTGTTTGATCATCCAGTACAACAAACAGGCATCTTTGAGCCTGTTCGCCATCGTTGTACAGCGTGACATCCACACGCTGTTCCAATTTTTCCTGTTGTCGGTGGAAAAAGACTGTCGGTGTGATGTCTCTGATGTCAATCATGTTCCACCTCCCTGGCTTCAGGAGACTTCATTTGTTCCCCATGATTGCTCAGCCATGTAAACAGAGTCAGGCCAATCATCAGGACCACAGCCCCGGTCAGTTGAACTGCCTTCAGCTGTTCATGCAGAACAGCCAGACCGATCAAGACTGCAAACAAGGGTTCTGCCATGTTCAGTACAGCTGTCCGCTGTGGACCCAGCTGCTTTAAAGCGATAAAGAAAAGCTGCATACCTGCGATATTGGTCACCGCGACGATCAAGATGATCGACAGCCAGGCTCTGAAATTGAAGTCGGGCTGAAATGTTCCGGTTGCGACGGCAGCCAGGGTCATGGTTATGGCATTAGCCAGCGATACTGCCGCATTGATGACGGCCGGACTCATCCCTGTGCTGCTGCGGTCTATCAGGATCATGTAGACCGAGTAGGCAATGGCGGCAAGCAAGGCCGCTCCCAGGCCAACGATATCCAGGCGGCTGAAATCCGGACCCAGCAAGATGGCCAGGCCTGCCAGGCAGAGCATCAGCACCAGGATGCTGTCTTTTGATGCTGGTTTACCGGTCAGCCAGTCGTGGATTGTGATGATCAAGGGAAAGGTGAAAAGAACCAGCACCGCTATTGATGAAGGCAGCCGGGTCAGTGCGAAAAAATACAGGGCGGCCTGCAGGCCAAGAAAGATGCCGGAAATCAGCATGATCCGCAGGAGCTGGCGCAGTGGCGGCAGCCGGCCGCGGTTTGCCGCTACAGACACCGGGACCAGGACAAATGACGTCAGCCAGTAGCGAACCGCGAGCAAGGTGAGGACAGTCGCGCCTCCGCTATGGGCTGATAGAACAAGGGCAGGCACAGTCGCAAAGCACAACGCGGCAAGCAAGGCACTGATTGTTCCCCGAATTGTCGGGCGTAATGAAACCATACTGATCCTCACTTGTTGTCTTGGCTGTCATGTCTGAAAACGATCTGACCAGACTGGATCAGGTAACTGATCAGCCGTCTGTTCCGTTAACGATCAGGACTTGCACAGAGAGCGGTTCGATCGTCAGTTGCACAGAATCTCCAATCCTGGACAGCGGCTGGTCCAGCAAGTCCGTCACCGTCCTGCCAGCAGGAATCTGAAGGGCTTCGCTGACCGTCTCCCGACAGGGATTAGTGATAAACCAGGCTTCCTGACCCGATCCAATTCGTTTGCGCAGCAGCAGCCTGCCGTGATGGGATGGAAGGACGCCGCAGGTATGTAGCAGCTTTTTCACAGCAACTGTCGTATCGACGTCCCTGTAGGCAGTTCCGCCTGGTCCGATGTAGGTGCCCAACAGCCAGATATTCCCCTCGCCATGCGGCTGGCTGATACCGGCCGCTTCTCTGCCGATACGGAAGATGACCTGTTCTGGATCTGCCTGGAAAGTCTGCAGGTACATATTCGCCCGCATTCGGCTGCCAGTGAAATCACCTTCGCCTTCGAGGAAGCATGCATCCGCATATTCGCCCCAGGTTCGTTCAGGCTGGCTCCAGCGGTCTGTCTCACCCGGTTCCCTGACCATCTGAAAGCGCTTTTGCGAGAGGCGCATGACAGACCTGATAACAGGGTTGATTTCTCCCCGCACGGCAAAACCCGTCTCATTTAGACGTCCCGGAGCCGCTTCCAAAATCACATGTCCACCGGACTGCGCATAGCGGATCAGATTATTTGCCGTTTCATCGCTCATTGACAGCGGCATTGGTGCGATAACAGCTTTATACTGGAGCGTTCGTTCTTCTGTCAGCTGCGCTGCTTCGATCAGATCGCAACTGATATTCAAGTCCCAAAGCAGCCGGTACCAGCCGCGGACAGAATAGGCTAAAACGTCCGGTGCAAATTTCAGGGTGCTGAGTTGCTGGTAATTCCACTCGTCGAGCATGATCGCCACTTCAGCCTGTTCTCTGTTATTCTGTTTAAACAGTTCGGGCCAGGTATTCAGTGCCTTGCCGATGCGGGCTGCTTCCTCCAGCCGCTCTGTTGTATCTCCTTCGCTGTCCAGCAGGGCGAAGCCATTGGTTTCAGGCGCCATTATTTCAGCGCGTGTGACCCAGAATGAGATGCCGGTTGCACCTGCGCCCAGCGTTGTCAGCAGCCAGCGGCGCATGTCTTCAACTTTCGGCTGCCGACCCAGGTGAAAATCTGTGCTGACCGGACCGCCCTGGTATTCAGCAGCCCAGACCGGTGCGCCAGGGCGGCTGGCACTGCGAATATGGTCCATCCGATAAGCAAGGTTGTCCCACATTTCGGTATACAGGGCATCGTGTCGATCCAGTCGCCTGCTCTGGCGATGATCGTCCCAACTGCTGCCACAGCCCCAACCAGGGTAGTTGGATGTGCCAAGAAAATCCTGCGTGCGCGCATAGGTCCAGTCGAGCCCGGACGCCAAAGCCGGACCGCCCTTATGGGCAAATACAGGTCTGTTCAGTGGATCCTCTTCTTTTATGGCATCATATCGAGCTCTGAGTACACCGGCTATTTGAACATGATCCATGAAATAGCGAAAATAGAATTCCTGTGGAATGGCGCCACTTCGTTTTGACCGATCTGGATATATGTCCTCGAAACTGCTGTATCGAACATTCCAGTGCTGGTTCAGCTGATCGATTTTACCCTCGTATCGGATGGCAAGCCACGCCTGGTATGATCGTATTGTGTTTGGACAATAACACACCGATGACCCGGCAAGTCCTTCCGCCCAATAGCCGATTTCCTGCCAGGTATTCCAGACCACGATATTCTCATACCGGCCCAGAACTGAAACTAGCTTTTTGATGAAGCGCAGCTGGTCGGCCATCGCTCCGGGATGATCATAGCAGGGCCCGGGTTTGCCGTCAGCGGGTAATGTTGACTGGGCTTGATACGCCACCTGCAATCCGTCCCGTCCGACCATATGCGCATCAGGATATTTACGGAAGAGCCAGTTGGGCGCCTGTTCACAGGTCAGGCCCAGATAAACACCCAGATCAAGCTGGGCGGCATGCTCAATCAGTTCCTGGTATTTAGAAAAATCACAGCATCCCTCTTCTGGCTCATCGAGCATCCAGTTTTCCTGCAGCTTGATCAAGTTGAACCCTTTTTGCCGCATCAGCCCCATATCTCTTTTCATTTCCGACATGGGTGGCATCGGTTCCCGGCAAAGATGGGTACCATAAGGGAAGAGCCTGCTGAATGATTGTGTATTCATCGTCGGAACACCTCCTGGCTGTTGTTATAACAAAGCCGTTATATATCTGGATCGTACACGACCTTATTGTTCGGACTGAAACTGTATCTGCCTGATCGTAACAGGCGCCCACATCATGCCAGATATCAGATGTCTTTCCAGCGAAACAACACGACCTCGCAGAAACTGCTGTCAGTCGATAGAAGCTCGTAGTCCTCAAAGCAGGCAGGGACCAGAACGCTCTGGAACCGCTCAATCTCTGTGCTGCGTGACGGGTCTGTTTTGCTGCGGATGATGATTCTATTGCCAATTGTCAGCGTTAAAATGTGCAGTAACTTCCCCTGTGTGCTGCCGGATGCCTGTTGATAAAAATGGTAACGCTCAATTTCAAAGGGCATCTCCGGCAAAGTGGGATATCGATCGAATTTAGCTTCGTTATCCCAACTGACGACCTTCGGCCGGGCCAGCAGGTGATTCTTAACCCATTCGCTGCGGCGCCATTTTTCATTATCGAAGCCATGCTCCAGATGCATTTTCATTGGTTTCCCGGTCATGGTCTTTTTATCGTCATTCCAGCTGTTGCGGGCATAATCATATTGGAAAAAACTGTACTCTGTAGCAGCAATCGAAGGACAAGTGTCCATCTCCAAGACCATCTGGTTACCGCCATGCCCATGTGCGGTTCCCGGGGGAATCAAATACAGGTCTCCGATGTTGCTGTCCCAGACACACAGGTAGTCTCTCCAATTTTTTATCTCCCTCAGGTTCTCTGAATCACGGCAAAGAGCTTCCCATTTTTCCAGGTCGACATCGTCCTTGTAGCCCATGATGGTGCAGGCATCCTCGTAAGCTTCACAGATGTAATAGGTTTCATAGCGACCCATCGGCTCGTTGAAATGGCGCCGGACATAATCCGTGGACGGGTGGTTGTGAATGGGCATCGCCGTACGTTCAATGGGCGTTTTCTCAGGGAAGTAGCCGTCATCAAGCCATACATCCAACGGAAAGAGACCCGGATAGGCTTCCGCCAACCTGGCGCCAAGAAACTGAGGCTGGTACTGCATCAGATTCAACATCGGCATCTCGAGGTAGATGTCATGGCCGAGATCGACCGCTATTCCCAGTTCTGGTCCAGCCAGCTCGTTCCAGGCGTTGCATTCTAGCCCCGGAACATCAAAGAGCTCACGATAGCGATATGCGCCCCAGGGACCTGGCTGATAGATCTTGATTTCTTTAATTGGATACAGGAGCAACGTCCTGATTATTTCATCATACGCTGATCGGGGTAATAGTTTCAGATTCTGAGCATCAATCGCTTCCACCCAAAAGTCCATGCGGTCATACAAGCGTGTTTTCTGATGATCCAGCAGGTAGTAATCGCAATAGTAGTACTCTTTCCATGAATAGTTCTCGTCAGCATGCTCCATACCGAAGGGCACCAATTGTCGATCCCACATTTGCCAGAGAATCGGCTGGCGTGTCTTGTCAAAATAGACCGTGATATCAATCAGGTCAGCCAAATCCTCGATGGCGGCGCCGCTCCCATAGAGCATGATGACGCTACTGGTGCAGGCTGCCTGCAACTTCTCCCTCAACTCAGTCAGACGCTCAGGGTCGATCAAGTCTCTAATTTCCCCAGCATGATTGACATAGCCAAATCCAGGATCTTCGGTCAGGAAGGGCTTTTTGTATGCCTTAATTTCCTCGATGTTGCGGAAAACCGACAGAAAATTGATATAGCAGATATCTTTCTCCAGATCTGCGGACTGGGCTGCCTTGATGATCTGTGGCCAGTCGACACCATACCAGCCATCCAGCGCAACAATAACCGGACTGTTTTTAGCAGTTGTTTTTTCCCGCGCTGACGACATAAGCCTATTCATTGTTCTATTTGTGCCAACTATAATGGATTCAGTACAAGATTGACTTACCTGGATCCGGTTTTCTGCATTCCGCCTGTCTTCGTATAAGGGCACTGATAACACCTCCAGAAAGCATAACTAATCCGCTTTAGTTATATTATGGCGATGCAGGCAGCTTTTGTCAACAACATTTTCTGGAGTATCAACACTAGCTGAAATATCAAACTAAACTACAATTATCACCTGTTTCTGGCACATTATGGGCGACCACGACAGTCTATCAGTATTGAATATATGGTTGATTAACATCAACTAAAGCGATATGATATAGGTATTCTGACTAACGCGCTTAATTGATATGCAAAATAAAGCGATTAAGGCATGACAGAAACAACGAACTCAATAACGCTGATGAAGGGTCGATTCTGATCATCAATCCTTCGCAATAGAGACCAGGTCATTCATGAATGGTGACAGACAAGATTACAGGATGGTGCTGAAATGATTAAAAAACCTCAAAAACTGACTATCAAGGATATTGCCCGTCTGGCCAATGTCTCGCCGACTGCAGTCTCTTTCGTTTTGAATGGCAAGGTCGGTGTCAGCACCGCTACCCGGGAAAAAGTTCACGCTGTCATTGCAGCCACCAATTATAAACCCAACCCGTCGTCGCTTCGTCTTTCCTATCGCAAAAGCTTCAATATTGCCCTCGTATATCCGCCCAGCGCTTCTCCTTTCGCAGATCTGTATTATTATGAGATCGCCCGCGGCTTAACAGACAAGCTGTCAGCTGCAGGTTATAATGTCGTTTTTGCCAAAATGCAGTCGTCGGGAAAAGATCACAATCTGCCACGAATTCTGGCCAGCAATGATGCGGACGGCATCATCCTTCTCCAGGATATGGATCCCGCCAGCCTCTCAAGGATTGAAAGCCTTGATATCCCTTTTGTCATGGTTGATATTCATAAACCAGATCTGGTTCATACACATGTCAGTGTCGACAGCGAGAAATCTATCAACGCAGTTGTTCAATATTTAATTAATCAGGGACACACAAAAATAGCCTTTCTGGGTTCAGATTGGTTGCCCGGTTACTATCTGCAGTGTCTGGCAGGCTATCAAAGCGCTTTGGCGACGAACGGTCTACCAATCCAGGCTGGATGGCTGCAGAAAAGTGCCAACAGCCAGGTTGAAACGGCAGCCTGCATCAGCAGATTGCTGAAGTGTGTCGAAAGGCCAACTGCCATTTGCTGCATGGGTGACGCATATGCTATTGATGCCATCAAGTTTATAAAGGAATCTGGACTATCCGTTCCCAAAGATATTTCCATCATCAGCATCGACGATATTCTGCTCAGTCAATATATTGACCCTCCGTTGACAACAGTCCGATATGACAAAGAAGAGATGGGCCAGATAGCGGCCAGGCTATTACTCGATAAAATGGCCGGGAAGCCGGTTGAAAGTGTGATTGTTAACAGCGAGTGCATTGTTGAACGCCAGTCGGTAAGAGCGCTCCGATAAGTGTTGCTTGAAAATTGGTAACAGGCACTCTTTGTTACTCTATCATTAGCAATATTCAGACTGAAAATCTGGTGCACTTTTGCATATCAAGCCAGTCAATGGACAGCCAGACGCATCCAGATGGTTCGTCCCTGGTTGTTTTCAATCACCCATTGCGTATAGAATAGTGTGCCATCTGAAAGCAGGATGGCACTGGGCTGACCAAACTTGAGCATGGAAAAGACATCAGCCATGCCGGTATCCTTGACAATCCGCGAAGGAGGCGTCCAGATCATTGCCGTATCTTCAACTTCCCAGCAGTCGTGCTCCAGGTTCACAATGCTGGCCAGAACACCTTGTCTGTCCCCTTCCCGGCGCATCGAATGAAAGGCAACAAGACGATTGCCGCCAATGGAGCAAACAGAAGATGCTTGTCCGCCTACACCCGTATCGAACGGACCAGCGAATGTAAGTCCCCGATCATGCGAAATGGCATAATGATTATTGAGATGACCGCCATTGGCCAGGTTCTCATTCCAGGCAATCACGACCAGCGTGTCATGATCGAGGCGGCAGAGCCTTTGCTCCCATACAGAGATGTCGTCACCCAGATACATCGTTACGGTCTGATCATGCCAGGTTTTCCCCCTGTCACATGACCGGATCAGCCGGCCGCAGTTTTTGCCAGTCATGGTTCCGTCCCACTTGGGAAATGGCGCAATGGGTGCGACATAATCACCATTGGGCAAGATGGTCAGCGGTGCTGACGCTTCTGCATGATCGCCCCAGGTGGTGCTGATGTGGAGCGGTTTGCTGAAGGTCAGGCCGCCATCGAACGATTCCATGAACAGCACCTGGCTGTCCAGCAGGCCACCTGTCTCGCCGTTGCCAATCGGTAGTTCCTGATTACTGCGGATCATGCCATAACCAAAAGCCAGTATATGCTGGCCGCCGGCATTCGTCAGTTTGAATGAGTCGGAGACGGGTACCGGCGCATCTGACAGGTCAGCCAAAGGCTGTTCAATCAGGGTGAAATGCCGGCCCAGATCGCTGCTGATGGAGACACAGGTCGTCAGATCGACGCTCTCAAAGGCTTCGCCGATCACATGGGAGACCAGAATGGCGCCATCGTTGCGTTCACAGGCAGCTGGAAAGTAGCTGTGGCGGCTGCGCAGCTGCGGCAGTTTGTTCTCATAGACGATACCTTCATCGATTTTTTCCAGTTTCATATGAACCTCTGTCCCAGTCTGCTTGTTGCTTTTGAGTTGCGTGGATTCTAACCTCATGTATTAGGATTATTTATGTCCTGTACGTATGTGCACGATTATAAGTCATGCTGCGTCATCTGGCCAGATTGGTCGGCAACCAGTCCAGTGCATGTCTTTATCTCGCGAACGCGTCATCATCACCTCAAAGTCAATGATTCCGTACGCCTTCTGTGTAAAAAATGAACAGATCCACTCCATTCCCTTTTGTCTCAATAATCGTACTATTTTATCAATTCATCGTCATTTTGACAAAGACGGCTTGCATTTCGCGTAAGAATCAGTCAATTTTCATAGGCTGCAGTGCATTTTATCCAAAACATTTGATGATATGATGGACATGTCAACAAACAGTCCATCATTTTTTATGAAAGCGGGATCAATGCATGCGGAAGCGAAACCAATCTTCTTTTCTGTCCTACTTCAAACGCAACTATGACATGTATTTGCTGTTGATCCCAGGCCTCTTGTTTGTCGTGATCTTCAATCTGGTCCCTATGTATGGCATCACGCTCGCATTTAAGGATTACAACATGTTTGCCGCCGAAACGCCGTTCCTCTCGATTTTCCAGAGTCCCTGGGCCGGGTTGAAGCACTTTATCGACATCTTCGGCAGATCTGACTTCCTGTCGGCTTTATCCAATACCCTGATCATCAGCGTCATGAAGATTGTTTTCATCTTCCCCATTCCGATCGCCTTTGCCATCCTGCTTAACGAAGTGCGCAGCAGCCGTTTCCAAAAAAGCCTCCAACTGATCGTCTATCTGCCACACTTTCTATCCTGGGCCATTGTCGCAGGCATTTTCGTCGTTTTGCTGGGCTCGACCGGGGCTATCAACAGCATTTTAACTTCATTCGGCTTTGACAAGGTGCGCTTCCTCATGGACAACAGC
>JAWSUP010000161.1:0-9176 GCA_033549405.1 Bacillota bacterium
CGAAGGAGAAGTGCTGGTCAGGGGGATCCGGCCCTATGAGAACCGCAAATTAAATGCCATGCGCATCGGTGTCATTTTCGGCCAGCGCAGCCGTCTGCTCTGGGATCTGTCCATGCTGGACAGCTTCGAGCTGTACCGTGAGATTTATCAGGTGGAACAGGTGCGTTATCGACGCAATGTTGATCTGTTTACCGGGCTTCTGGATATGGGAACCTATCTGAAAACCCCGGTGCGCCAGCTCAGCCTGGGCCAGCGAATGAAGGCGGACATTGCCCTGGCGCTATTGCACGATCCGGAGGTCCTCTATCTGGATGAGCCGACGATCGGCCTTGATGTCCTGGCCAAAAGCAACATCCGCCAATTCATTCGCGAATCCAACCGTCTGAACGGAACAACAACGATATTGACGTCGCACGATATGAAGGATCTGGATCAGGTTTGCTCCCGTGTGGTCATGATCGCCAAAGGGCGCCTGCACTTCGACGGTGACATCCGTGACTTTAAGTCTCGCTTCGGCGGTGAAGTGCAGCTCAAGGTCACATTCATGCAAAACGGTATTGAGCTGCAGCATAAGCACCTGCAGGTGGTGGCCGACGAAGGATTGATCAAGACGATCCGCTTCCACAAAAATGACATCACGCTTCAAGAAGCCATGGCCACCATCACAGGCCGCTACCAGGTGGCAGACATCTCAGTCACGGAAGCGGACATCGAACAGATCGTCAAGGATATCTACCAAAAGAACCACCAGCCGGATGCGTCGTGAGGATAAAAGTGTCAGGCAGTAACGGAAAGAACACAATAAAAAACAACCTGATGCGGTCGTTATGGCTGATCCTGTTAAGCCTTACGGCCGGCATCTGCCTGGTGGCCGGAAATGTCTTTCCCGCCCAGGGATGGCTTTTTTATCCAGGCCTTTTTCTGGCAGTCCTGATTGGTAACCCGTCTCATTTGACACGCTGGTCGGCATATGTGCTGGTCCTGCCATATTTTCTGCTGTTAGGATGCGCAGTCTGGCAAGTCGTTTTTCCATGGTACACCGGTGTGCTTCTGGCGTTGCTGTTGGCCGAGCTGTGCGGTCGGGTTCTATATATCCTGGTCAGGCGATCGAAGCCATTCATCTGGTCATTCCTGATCTTGCCCGGATTCTTGTTCCTGTTTGATTTTGTTTTTCGCCAGGTACCCCTGCTCAATCGCATCAATCTGTTTACGCTCCTGTCTCCTGTATATGAGCATCGGGTGGTTCTCGCACTTGTCTCCGTCTTTGGCGCTTCTCTGACCATCTGGATTATGTCTGCCGGTCTGAGCGCTCTGTCTGTTTTAGCCAGCCTGGCCGTCAGGCGGTCTGGTACATCAGGCTGCCTTTCCAGTCTTGGGTGTCGTGCGGCTATGTCTGTCCTGATCTGCTGCTGCATCTTAACTGGAGCCGGCATGGCCTGGTACCAGGCTGCATCTGGATCAGAGGACGGATCTGGTGGAGGTGCAACGATTCATGTGGCTGCTGTCCAGGGATCGTACCATTCCTCCATCGATGTTCAGACAAATGAAGACTTGACCAGGCTGCATGAAGACCGGCTCCGCCACTATTTGGATCTGGCACGCTCTGTCCCGGCGGATCTGTATGTTTTTCCTGAGTTGGAATTTGGCATATGGGATCGCCAGAATCGGGTCGACCAGAACTATCGGGATGCTTTCAGGGAAGCAGCCCATGAACTGGAGGGACTCATCGTCCTGTGTGTTACAGAAGGTGACAGCATCACGAAACGCAAGGAAGACCGGTATTTTTCGGCCGTATTGCTTGATGACGCGCAGGTCTATGGCCTGACAGCCAAGCGCAATCTCGTTCCGTTCAGTGAGACCAGCCGTTTCAGCGCCGGCAAACGATACGATGTTTACGAAACGCCGCTTGGCCGAATAGGCCTGTCAATCTGTTATGACCTGCAGGGGCCGACAGTCGAGCGGCTGAAACAAAACGGCGCCACGTTGATCCTGGCACCTTTCAATGACAGCGGATTTGGCGCCGTGTACCACCAGATCCATCGCACGGATGCCGCGCTGCGTGCCGCGGAGTGTGCTATTCCTATCGTTATGGCCAACGAAGACGGCATATCCCAGATCGTTGACGCACGGGGTCGGACTATCCGGGAACTGGAATATCAGGCCCGGGGCGTGATCAGCGCCGATCTTGTTCTGCTTGACAGGATCAGTCCGTACCTGCTGTTTGGCCGCTATATCGCAACAGCGGCCGCAATCCTGACAGGACTGTGGTTTGGTTGGGTGTTCTCAGGTTCAGTTGCGCAGAAAAAACGGAACAAAAATCGTTCCTGATCATTTCAATCAGCCGCAGACCGGTCATTGATCAGGCAGGCTGAGAGGACTTTGTGTACATCCGGAAGGCTTCGCACCGGTGCTACTGCACGACCGCTGCTGACAAAAGCGTGGTCGCTCTCTCCGTTGCAGATCAGGCGTCCTTCACACCGGATGGCATAGCCCATGGTCAGGCGGATCCCGTCATAAGCCTGAACCCAGGTCTGCAGTTCGATCAGATCGTCATAACGGGCAGGGTGATGGTAACGGCTGCGGATACCGATGACCGGACTGCCGATACCCCTGTCCTCCAATGCACGATAAGTCAGATCGACAGCCCTGAGATATTCAGTGCGACCCAGTTCGAACCAGCGCAGGTAATTGGAATGGTGCACGATTCCCATAGCATCCGTCTCATAATAGCGGACACGAAATCGGATGGTGATGCCGGGGCTGCCGGCCTGAGACGGCTCCGTGGTCAAATCAACACCGGAATCACTCGATTGATTATTCGGTGCGGATGGTGTTTTGTTAATCATTGCTGTCTGACTCCTTATTGCTCAAAGGTTATATGAAAACAGAACAGGAGCTCATCGTATATTCGCTCAATTTGTGTCAGATTATTTTTTCTGAACAATTATTTATCCATAACAGCATAATACCATAAAAGCTGTTGCATGCCTACGTCATGGACAACCCTGCCGAGCCAGTGCTATACTTATGGCAGGGTCAGCAGCCATAAAGTATTTTCTTGCAGAATGACCTCACATACACGAAGACACCGCAGGCAGCCATGAATGTCCGACCATATCTGGACGCTTGGGCGGACAGGAGCGAATAGCGTAACCGGCCTCTTAATCAGGTCGGTTTTTTTGTGGGCTGAAAGGAGATGGTCTTCAAAGCATAATGACATTCTCTGGTGGACATTTCTCTTAGTATCGTATTCATCCGCACGAAAATTGAAACCTACGCATGAAAGGAGTCAAACAACATGACAAAACTCAGCGTGATCGAAGGTATCGGAACCATGTATGAGGAAAAACTCAAAGCTGCAGGTGTGAAATCCATAGAAGACTTGCTGGATATTGGATCGACAAAAGATGGTCGTTCTGATCTGGCCGACTCGACCGACATATCTGAGAAGCTGATTCTTAGATGGATTAACCACGCTGACCTATCGCGCATCAAGGGTATCCGTGGGGAATATGCAGAACTACTGGAAGCTGCAGGTGTCGATACTGTGCCAGAACTGGCTCAGCGCAGACCGGATAATCTGCACGCCAAACTTGTGGAAGTCAACGAAGCAAAAAAGCTGGTGCGCAAGCTGCCGACAGAATCTCAGGTAGCGGGCTGGGTTGAACAGGCCAAGGCGTTGCCACGAATAATAAAATATTGATACGATAGCTGTTGAGCTTAAGATCGATTCTGATACTGGATAGTACAGGTGGCTGGCATGTGTCGGCCGCCTGTTATTATTTGTTATTTGCCATATTGCACAAACAAGGTGCCACTTGATTGTCATTTGACACAACAATTGGTTTGTTATATAATATGCCGCATGTTCGAACGATAATCAGCACACAAAACCTGCAGCCTGCGCACAACCTGGATTGAAACAGGTTATATTTTTTTGCTGATTTTGCATTCTTTATCCTGAACGATTCGATATAGAAAACAACTGGAGGCGTTTATTTTGCATGAAACCATGCGTATGACCAAGGCAAGAAATAATCATGAAACACTACCACACAATCTTATGGAAAAGTGGACCGACTGGCGATGGCAAGTCAGTCATACCATTCGTACAACAGAAACAGTTGAAAAAATACTTGGGATCACTTTTTCCCTGCAGCAAAGAGCAAAGATAGATCAAACGATTGCCCGTTTTCCAATGGCAATTACGCCATACTATATATCACTGATTGGGGCTGGCAACTTTGAAAAGGATCCAGTCTTCATGCAGTGTTTTCCTGATCCACGTGAGCTGAATCTGGTGGACTGTGATCTGTCAGATCCGCTGCATGAGGACCAGGACAGCCCGGCTCCCTGCATCACACATCGTTATCCCGATCGGGTGCTTTTTCAGGTCAGTAACACCTGTGCCATGTACTGCCGACACTGTACACGTAAAAGAAGGGTTGGCGACATCGATTCTATCCCGTCCCGGCAAGCCATGACTGCAGGATTATCCTACATACAAAACACACCGACCATAAGGGATGTCCTCATATCTGGGGGTGATCCTCTGATGCTTCCTGATGAAACCATCGCCTGGCTTTTAGATGCCCTGCAGGCTATAGAACATGTTGAAGTCATCCGAATCGGATCACGGATGCCGGTCGTCCTTCCATTTCGTATTACAGATAAACTGGTTGATATACTAAGCAGACATGACAACATCTGGATAAACACGCACTTCAATCATCCAAAGGAAATAACCGGTGCTTCACGAAAAGCTTTGAAGAAACTGGCATGTGCTGGCATACCGTTGGGTAACCAGTCTGTACTGCTTCGCGATGTCAACGATTGCCCGCGCATCATGAAAAAGCTGGTACACAAGCTTGTGGCTAACCGGGTTCGCCCATATTATCTCTATCAATGTGATTTATCAGAAGGACTCGAGCATTTTCGAACCAACGTTGGCAAGGGAATTGAGATCATGGAGAGCCTACGTGGTCACACCAGTGGGTTTGCCATACCAACTTATGTCATCGATGCGCCAGGTGGAGGCGGGAAAATACCTATTATGCCCAATTACCTGATTTCATGGTCAACAAACAAGGTTATCCTGCGAAATTATGAAGGCGTTATTACAACATACAAGATGCCGGATCAATATGAGCATACTGACTGCGACCTGAACTGCGAGCAATGCAACCTGCATCTTGAAACAGAAAATGCAGATCAGATATGCAACACAATCGGTATTTCCAGATTGCTTTGCGACTATGAAGATGAAATCACATTGATCCCTGAAAACCTTGAGCGCAATGAGAGAAATAAGGATTCTGATGACAATGAATGAACACATAAACCGACTTGGCCAATCGCTGATACAGCATGGGCCGCACAGCAACAGAATCTATCTGATGCACTGTCACAGTGCTGATAGTTCATCTCTTGTACGCAGCATGAAAAAACTTGCAGAGCAGGAAGGCTACACAAAAATTGTGGCAAAAGTACCAGAAAACGATTGGCCGCTGTTCAAGAAGCATGGCTATAAAGCGGAAGCAAAAATACCGCGCTATTACAAGAACGGTCATTCCTGCTTTTTTGCCTGCCATTACCTGGTTGCAGACAGAGCTGTCATAAAAAACGAAAAAATGATTTGTACAGCCTTGAAAACTGCACAAAACAAAGTTGAAAAAGAAAGTATCAATTTGGCTAAAGGGATCGGCCTGCCGGATCACCTGAAATTACGTCAGCTTACGGAAAACGATGTGACGGAACTGGCTGGTCTGTATAGCAAGGTTTTTGCCTCATATCCGTTTCCGATACAAGATGAAATGTACCTGATCAAGACAATGCGTGAGCATGTCTTCTATTATGGTTTATATCATACCAGCAAATTGATTGCAGCTGCCTCCAGTGAAACCGATCCTGATCAGCAAAACAGTGAGATGACGGATTTTGCTGTGCTGCCACAGCACAGGGGTCAGCGACTAGCAGCCTGTCTGCTTGCAGAGATGGAAAAAGCGATGGTACAGAAGGGTTTTCAGACCTTCTATACCATCGCGCGTGCCACTTCAATCGGAATGAACACTACGTTCGTCCGGGCCGGATATGCATATGGCGGAACGTTGATCAATAACACACAAATCGCTGGCCAGATAGAGAGCATGAATGTCTGGTACAAAACAATCACCAGACCTGACTTAACTTCTTGACACTTCAGGCAAACAGCTTGTTGACGGCATCGACGGCCTTCTGGTTTTCCTGCTTGGCGAATTCCAGTTGCTGTGCTTCCGTGGCATCCTGATTGTCATTTGCTTTGCCAAGCACGAGCAGGAAAACATAATCGCCGTGGCGTACAACCTGGGCTGCCTTGACTTTAGCCATGTTCATCGGATACTGGAATCCTTCCTCAATCTGGTAGGTGCGCCAATCCTGAAGGGCTTTCTCCACAGCTTCGCCTTTGCCGGTATTTGCTTTGACTGCGACGAAGATATCGACACCCAGACTGAAACCGGGCACCTCGGCGATAAATGACTCAATGTCATCTGCCGTTACCTTGAACATGTCAACAAATGCAGCCTGTTCCAGTGGCATGTCGGCAAAATAATCATCACCCATAACGTCCTTGACAGCTTTGTGTACATCTTCCAGATTGACCACCTTGGCAGCTTCAGCGGTACAGCCGATCACAGGCAGTACCATCAGCAAAACCATTACCCAGAGCAACATTGTCTTTTTCATAATCATTCCACTCCTTGTATTTGTTTTATGACCTGATCGAGAGTCACCTCGACATGATCTCGGTTTGTATAAGTGCCCGGACGATCTTCCCGGGCATTGAAGCAGCCTGAGCTGCTTTGGCTGAGCTGGTAATAGCCGTTTTCATCAAAGCGGAGAAACAGCAAACGCCGGGTTTTAGTTGATCGGTCAATTTCAAGGTCGGCATGTACCCGGCGAAAAGGATCCTTGCCGCCTTGCAGCCGGATGGTGATTGTTCCGGTCGGTTCACCTTTGATGGTCTGCTCGATAACAAATGATGCATCTGTGTACAGGATGTTTTCGTCTTCCAGGTAAACACCGGAGGCAAAACTGCTAAAATGACCGGTAACGACCAGGTCTGACTGATCGAGTAAAGCCTGATATTCAAAGAAACTGGCGATATGAATCGCATCGATTTTGCGATAGCCAAGATCGCTGTTCAAATAGAAACTTATGATGGCTGCAAACGGCAACAAAAGGATCAGGGCTGCAACAGCTGCACGGTGCAGTGTCTGGGACTTGTGTGAACGAGCTTGCCTTGACCAGGCAAGGGCGGCTTTTTCTTCTGCCGCTATTCTGCGTGCTTTGGCATAAACACCGGTCATAAATTCTTGATCGCTTTTCATGAAATCATCTCCCTGGACAACACCTGACGTAAGGCAGCCCGCGCCCGGTGAATCAGCACACGTATCTGTACCAGTGTTTTGTCCATGACCCTGGCGGCCTCAAGATACGACAGTTCCTCCAAATCAATCAGCTGGATCGCCTTCTGGTAATCTGGATTGAGACGGCAAATCGCCTGGTACAACTGACGCTGTTCTTCCTTTTGGCAGATCCGCTCTTCCAGCTCCGGGTCAATCGTTATTGCATAACCATCTGATTCGTCAAAACTGCACGTCTGCAACCTTGACTGCTTGCGCATGGCATCCACGGCCTTGTTGCGCGCGATCGTAAAAAGCCAGGTTTTAAAAGTGACGGAAAAATTGTACTGCTCCTTATGCACATAAACAGTAGCAAAAGCCTCCTGAGCCATGTCCTCAGCCAGATAGTGATCGCCGCCTGTGTATTTCAACAGGAAATAGATCAGTCGGTCCTTGTGTTGCAGAACCAGCTGTTCAAATGCTTCGATGCTTCCTTCGAGGAAACGACGATAGGTTTCACGATCATCCATGGTCAGCGCGCCTCCCTGTTCTATCCTTTATACGTAAGAACAGGAGAAAAAGTTACACCACGGAAAATGTTCAGGATTTTTTCTGCCAGGCGATGGTCCGTGTCGGGCAGGCCAAGCTGCAATTCTGGCATTGAAGGCAGACAGCCGGGTCAATTGTAGCCTTCTTTGTTTCAGATGAGACAGTAACAGCCAATGCCGGGCAAACTTTTTCACACTTCCGGCAGCCGATACAGGCCGCCGGTGTGACAGAATGCGAACGCTTGGACCAGCGACCGAAAAGCTTCTGAATGGCGCCGAATGGACAGATGAAGTTGTGGAACACTTCTGGTTTGTAGAATAAAGTGACAACAAACGATAAAATGACAAAGAACGGTAAAAGCGGCAGTTCAATCTGCAGTATACGCCGACTGGCCAGCAATGCGGCTACAGACACGGCCAGCAGCAGCCAGGGGATTATGGCATGCTGCAGCCATTTGGGCGCCGATCGTCTTTTTCCTGGCTTTTTACCAAGGTTGACCAGTCCGTCTACAGCAGTCATAACCGTATGCATGGGGCAAACATAACCACAATAAATACGGCCGAAGAAAATCGCCAGCGGCAGGGTGATGGCGAACAAAAGCAGCCAGAGAACCATTTTCCCACTTGCGATCACGCCGAGGAAAAGTACAAGAAAAGCGATGCGAACCAGGTTGATCTGTGTTTTTCGTTTCATTTGGACCTCCGATGGTCAATTATTATGCGTACATCAGCTAATTGTACTTGTAAACTGACATAGGGTGCGTTACTTTGGTAACACATGGCTGACACAGCCAGATTTGGCGTGTGAGACAACCAATTCTGGCCAGGCCTGGGATGACCCGCGAAGGAGTTGACGGAAAGTGAACGAAGAAGAATGCAGTGAGATGCAAAAAAACGTCCCGCTGCTGGCAACAGTCAGCCAGCCTGATCTGGACCAACTGCTCGCCAAACAAGGCGTTCTGGTGAAGACCTGTGCGGCAGGCGAACTGATTCATCTTGCCGGAGAGCGCTGTGACCGTATCGATGTTATATTGGACGGACGAGTGATGATTGAACATAATGAAGCTGACGGCCGCTTTCTTGTTATCACACAACTGGGTCCCGGAGACCTGATCGGCGGGCAGGTCATCTTCTCCGCCAGACCGTTTTATCCCATGACACTAACAGCAGGTCAACCGACCCGGATTTTATCCATCAGCCGGCCTGACCTGCTAGATCTGATGCGTAGCCAGGATGCGTTTCTGAT
>JAWSUP010000162.1:0-9159 GCA_033549405.1 Bacillota bacterium
TGGGCGATGCCATAGCCGACACTTTCCAGGCAGGCTTTGTAAAGATGCGACCGGCTGTGGTTAAGCGTCAACCCGAAAAAAGCGCCACGCGCTTTGGGATCATTGATCGGTGTGCGCTCGCCACTCAAATAGGGCAGGACGACCAGGCCATCCGATCCCGGTGGGATATCGCCGATCTCATTCATTAGAATATCATACGCGTTTTGATTGCTGCTTTTGGCCTGAGCGACAACGTCCCTGGCCAACTGGTCGCGAAACCAGCGCGTCAGGGTGCCGGCCGTTGACATGCCGGCCGCAACCATACAGGTATCGCGAAACAGATAGGGACCTGCCCAGAATCGACGATCTGTGCGTAATTGCGGGACGACGTGGATGATATAGATCGAAGAGCCGAACATGAGCAGCATGTCGCCCGGATCAAAAACACCGACGCCTGCTGCCTCTGCTGCTGCATCGGCCGTACCGGTGATCACCGGGGTCCCTGCAGCCAGACCGGTTGCGCGTGCTGCCTCAGGTGTCAGACGCCCGGCAACCTCGTCAGTCCAGCAGCACTCGGCCAGCTGGTCGCGACGGCAGAACAGAGGCAACGACAGGTCGTCCCAGTCACCCTTAGCGAGCGAATAAAGCGGCGTAAAATAAGCCGCCGTATAGTGGTCTACCCGCCATTGTCCTGTCAGGCGGGCCACCAGCCAGGTTGTACCGGTCACAAAGCGGGCGGCTTTGCGCCAGATATCCGGTTCATGATGCTTCAGCCAGAGGATCTTGGGACCAACCGACTGCGAAGTGATTGGATTGCCTGTTTTCGCCAGAACAGTTTCCTCACCCAGCAGTTCATTCAATTCACAGATTTCCGCAGCGGCGCGCACATCGACGCCATACAGGATCGCCGGACGCAACGGTTTGCCGTCATGGTCAACCGGCAGGCAGCATGGCGCGATCGTACTGCAGCCGATGGCACGGATTGCTTCCGGCTTAATGCCTGTCTCTTCCAACAACTGGTGCGACAGGATGCAGAAATCATGCCACCAGACTTTTTCGGCGTCATGCTCGGCGTAACCCGGGTGCGGGACGGATAAATCGTGCGGACAGGCGGCAGATGCCCGGATCCTGCCTGACTCATCCAGCAGAATACCCTTGCTTTCATAGGTCCCGATGTCGATGCCGAGAAAGTAGCCTTGCATCAAGCGATCACCTCCGTCATAGCCAGTTAATAACGATGGCTGTCAAACATGCCATCCAGATTCCTGAGCAGCCTTCTCAGCAGGCAGGCCAGTTGCTTGATGTCGTCCGGGTCACAGACCTCGGTCGGCGTATGCGTGTATCGGGCAGGAAACCCCAGTTCAAGGGCTGCGATGCCAGACCCTTCCAACTGCACATATGCTGAATCTGTCAGGATACCGACCCCCGCAAACCGCTGCAGATTGATTTTTTCCTGTTCAGCCGCCTGTTCAGCCAGTTCAGTAAGACCGGGATGCGGTATGGTTCCGTTGAGCGTGCCGCGGCCATGAAAATTATAGAGCATCATGGCGGGACCTTGTCCGACAGCCGTGGCATAGCGGCCCTGCAAATCTGGCGTATCACCGGACAAGACCACATCCAGGGCAATGGCAATAGCGGGCTTGATGGCGCGCGCCGCCAGCATGGCTCCACGCAGGTTGAACTCTTCCCAGACCGTTCCGACAAGCCAGACCGTTCCCTCTGGCGGATCACTTTTCAGCTGCTCTGCTAAGAGCACCAAAGCTGTCAATCCACCGCGGTTATCAACCGCTGTGCCGCAGACTCTGCCATTAGCCAGATCACGACAGGCTGGTTCGTAGATTGCCGGCGACCCGACCCGGATTCCCAACGTACGGACTTCTTCAGCCGATCTGGCGCCGATGTCCACGAAAAGGCCGTCGATCGGATCTGCTTTGTATTTTTCTTCTGCTGGTGTCGCATGATGGGATTTACTGCCCATGATGCCTGGTACCCAGGCGCCGTCTCCTGTCCGGATCTGGATCCTGAGTCCAGGCAGCACTTTTTCCGGAATACCGCCCAATCGTTCCAGGCGAAGATAACCGGTCGGCTCAATAAACCGCACAACAAACCCCAACTGGTCCATGTGGGCATAGACCATAGTGACCGGTATATCCGGATCCTTGCCGGGAAAGCAGGCCATGACATTGCCGACCGGATCGATGGTCACCTGGTCACAGCAGCGGCAAAATTCAGCGCGCAGCTGATACGCCACTTCCTTTTCATAACCGGCTGGCGCCGGCAGCAACATGAACAACCGCAGAATATCAGCAGCTTGCATTGGTTTCACCTCGATTTTCTCATGCCAGCGTTCCCATCGGATCCCATGGCTCCAGTTCGATCGGCTTTGTCTCAAGCGCCTGGATCTGGTCTTCAGTCAGGAACTTTTTCTGAATAACTGCCTGATAGACATAGCGGTCGAACCAGGCATCGTCGGCAACATAATAGCCTTTTTCGCCGCTTTTGTCGCCCCAGGAGTTTTCAATTTTCCAGCGATTCGGCATATTGTCAACCAGGTTGACTCCGGTCAGGACCATGGCATGGTTCATGGCGCTGTGCCTGTAATCCAGCATGTCTTCTTTGGAGAGCGACAGGTCAAGACCGAGGATGCCTTCATAATCATACAGGTCGCCAAACCAGGCGCCGCTGTCACGGTCGCCGCCATGGCCGACATCGCTGCCGAACCAGACAACCTGACCGTCCTGCATCTGCTTCAGAACAAGTTGCTTGAAATCCGGCATATCCATGTTCAGATAGAGAATGGGCTTGCCGCCGACAACATTATTGATGTACTTGACCGTGAAAGTATGGCCAAAGGGTTTATCCTGTGTCGGTGCATGGATGATGCTGACAGTGTCGTCCAGCGGCAATGTGACGAAGCGCCGGAAAAATTCCAGTGGTGTCAAGTCAGGATGGCAGACATATTGCTTGTCCTTATCGACAAATTCCCAGGAAAACGTCTCGGGCGGTTCGCCAAAACACTGGCAGAGCGTGCTATACAGGGTGGAAATCAATTCTTGCTTGCGACTGGCCAGGTCAGTACCGGAGGCGCCGCCCTGGTGGAGCCGGCGCAATTCAGCTGCGCCCTGGCGCAGCTTGGTGTTGAGGATGTAGTTAAAAGCGCGTGTCCCCTCACTGTTGTGCGTCTCCGGCATGGCCTGTTTAGGCGCCACACCATATTTGTTGACCAGGTTAATGAACATGTCCCACTGCCCGCCATCCTGATAGGATGTCATCAGCCAGCTTACCAGACGCCCGTCGGTCGGTTCGTCCAGTGTATTTAATACAGACTCAAGAAAATAGTTGGCTTTCTCGAACTTGTCCCAGAAAGCCAGGTAATTCTGCGACAACTCGAATTCTTCCAGTTTGAACTGGGCGGCGATGTTTTCACGCAACAGATTCAGACCGGCAAACAGCCAGCAGCGGCCGCTTGCTTTCTGATTGGTTACAGGCATCGTCTTGATATCGATGGAGAAAACGTGCCTGATTTCCCTCAGGGTGTCATTACGAAAAGCGGCAGCCTGCAAGCCGCTGCGCGCTATAGCGTGCGCCGTGATAGGCTTAACCGGATCTTCGTGGTAAGCCTTGGCAAACTGGCGAATGTCTTCATGGGATATTTGTCCTGTGGTCATGATGCACCTCCGAAAGAGTTGTCATACTCTTTATGACACATTCCGCAAAATATATAGTCTGTCGGTTCCAATCTACGCCAATGATCTCAGGGGCTGTTAAGGAATCTGGTGGTCTTGTTCAGGAACATCTGATCGTAGTCTACCAGAATTTATTGTTCAAGCAAAGTTGCAGCTGCTCTCCGGGCAGTTTCTGTGGCGGCCAGGCCGCCCAGCGCCGTTTCTTTGAGGCTGGTCGCCATCTGGTCGCCGACCGCTTGCATCGCCAGGATCACTTCGTCCGCCGGGATAGCGCTTTCGATGCCGGCCAGTGCCATTTCTGCCGCTGCAAGCGCATTGGCGGCGCCGCTGGCGTTACGTTTGATACAGGGGACTTCCACCAGGCCGGCGACCGGGTCACAGACAAGACCAAGGACAGATTTCAAGGCGATGGCACAGGCATGGGCAGCCTGAACCGGCGTTCCGTCCATGAGCTCTGTCGCCGCGGCTGCGGCCATGGCGGCCGCACTGCCACATTCGGCCTGGCAGCCGCCTTCAGCACCAGACAGGCTTGCATTCATGGCAATGACAAGGCCGATGCCGGAAGCCGTAAACAGGGCCAGTGCAGCTTTTTCATCCGGCAGGTCATACGCTTCGGCTAATGTCAGAATGACCGCAGGCAGGATACCGCAGGAACCGGCCGTCGGCGCAGCCACAATCCGCCCCATCCGGGCATTGACCTCCGCTACGGCCAGTGCTTTTGCCAGCACCTTGCCCATGACCGGTCCGCTAATGGCACTGCCCTGGTCCAACACCGCCTGCATCCGGTTGGCTGCCCCGCCGCTCAGTCCGGACCGCGACCGTTCACTGGAAGCAATGCCCTGGTTGGCTGCCTGGCGCATCACCGCGAGACGGTCAAGCATGCGCGTCATCAGCTGGTCTTCTGATTGCTCGAGCACTTGTGCCTGGTCTGCCAGGACAACCCGGCCAATCGGCTGACCTGCTTTATCTGCAGCTATAACAAGTTCATTGATGGATTGGTATGTCAGCATGGTGGCCTCCTTAGGCATCGCCAAAATAATCTGGTCTCAGATATAACTTAGTCGACGACCGGCAGGATCAGTGCGGCGCTATGGATGCCGTGCATGGCGCTGATTACACCACAAAGCGATTTTTCAATTGGCTGGTCGGTCTCAATGACCATGACGGCGCTGCCACCGCGATAGGAGCGGAACACTTTCATATTGGCGATATTGATCTGCCGATCCGAGAGCTGCCGGGTTACAGCTGATACAATACCCGGTGTGTCGTGATGGCTGATCACCAGTGTCGGATAATCGCTGCTAAATGAGACATCAAGGTTGTTAACCGATTCGATGACGATGCGGCCGCCTCCGGTTGACGCGCCGCGCACGACGGTTGTCTGGCCGTCTTCGCCTTCCAGTTCGATCACTGCGGTATTGGGATGTGCTCCGGGCAGATCGATCTGCCTGAATGTGACGGTCAGTCCGGCTTCACGGGCCAGTTGCAGACTGACGCGGATCCGTTCATCGTCAGGATGAAATCCAAGCAGGCCAGCCACGATGGCCTTGTCAGTCCCATGACCTCTCCAGGTTCGGGCAAAAGAACCGTGCAAGCCGATCGCAGCTCGTACAGGCTGGCCTTCTGTCAGCACGCGGGCGATCAGGCCGATTCGTACGGCGCCCGCCGTATGCGAGCTGGACGGCCCGACCATGACCGGACCGATGATATCAAAACTGTTCATGCATATCTCCAGACCCTTTCACGAACGACTTATTTCTTTTCTGCCGGCCGGTAGCGCAACACTGCCTGACGGGCTGCCAACACTTCATCCAATCGCGCGACAGCCGTGTCGTGCGGAGCGCCATGTACCAGAGCAGGATCGCTTTGCGATTCCCGGTCGATCTGCAGCAAAGCGTCGGCAAACGCATCCAGCGTCTCCCGGCTCTCCGTTTCGGTCGGTTCGATCATCAGGGCTTCCTTGACGATGAGCGGAAAATAGATGGTCGGCGGATGGTAGCCATAATCCAGGAGGCGTTTAGCGATGTCCAGCGTGGAGACGCCGCGCGCTTTCTGGCGGGACCCGGAAAAGACAACCTCATGCATGCAGACTCGCCTGAAAGGCAGGTCGTAGGTATCGGACAGCCGCACCCGCAGGTAATTGGCATTGAGAACGGCACTCTCGGAGACATGGCGCAGCCCTTCTGCACCGTGGGTGCGGATATAGGCCAAGGCACGCAGAAGGATGGCGAAGTGGCCATGGAAGGCTTTGATCCGGCCGATCGAAAGCGGACGATTCATGTCCAGTCGATAAAAGCCATTCTGATCCTTGCTCACCAGGGGGACCGGCAGAAATGGCTCGAGGTGTGCTTTGACGCCGACCGGACCGGAACCCGGCCCGCCGCCACCATGCGGGGTGCTGAAGGTCTTGTGCAGATTCAGGTGGACGACATCGAACCCCATGTCGCCGGGTCGCGTGATGCCGAGGATTGCATTGGCATTGGCGCCATCATAATATAAAAGACCGCCGGCTTCATGAATCAGGTCAGCAATTTCACAGATCCGCGTATCGAAAAGCCCCAGCGTGTTCGGATTGGTCAGCATCAGACCGGCTGTATCCGGGCCGACCAGCACCCGCAATGCGTCGACATCGATGCAGCCCTGCGCATCTGAACGCACTTCGACTACATCGAAGCCAGCCATCGCGGCGGAAGCGGGATTGGTCCCGTGTGCCGAATCCGGTACGATCATCTTGCGTCGCGCGTAGTCCTGGCGGTTTTCGTGGTAGGCGCGGATCATCATCAGGCCGGCCAGTTCTCCCTGGGCGCCGGCCGCCGGCTGAAGGGTGAACCGGTCCATGCCGGTTATGGCACAGAGGTGGCGGTCGAGGTCGGCCATCACGAGAAGGCAGCCCTGGGCGGTTTCTTCTGGCTGCAACGGGTGCATCTGGGCAAACCCGGGCAGACGGGCCAACTCCTCATTGATCTTCGGATTGTACTTCATGGTGCAGGAACCGAGCGGATAAAAACCGCCGTCGACGCCGTAATTCATCTGGGAGAGGTGCGTGTAATGCCGGACCACATCGACTTCACTGACTTCCGGCAGTTGCGGCGGCTTTTTGCGCAGCAGACCTGCGGGAATCAGGTCTGAGAGCGGCCTTTGCGCCCGGCTGACCACCGGCAGTACGCCGCTATGGCGGCCTGTCTGGCTGCGTTCGAAAATCAATGGTTCAATTTGCGTCATTCCGCCAGCACCCCCTTCTCTTCTCCAAAACACCTGATCGCTGCGATCAGTCGGTCTATTTCCTCTTCAGTCCTCTTTTCGGTGACAGCCAGAAGCCAGCAGTCGGACACATCCGGATTGACAGCGGCAATCTTAAGTCCGCCGATGAATCCTGCCCTGAGCAGGTATTGGTTCAGCGAGTCGATGTCTCCACAGTACCGCACGGCAAACTCCTTGAAAAACGACCCGCTAAAAACTGGCTCGAAACCAGGCACCTGAATGAGGCGGCTATACAGGTTGTGGGCTTTGTGCGTACTGAGCTCAGCAACCCTGGCCAGGCCGGCGGGGCCCATCAGGGCGAGGTAAATGGTCGCTGTCAGGGCATTCAAAGCCTGGTTGGTACAGATATTGGACGTCGCTTTCTCGCGCCTGATGTGCTGCTCGCGGGTCTGGATGGTCAGCACATAGCTGCGCCGGCCGCGGGCATCTTTTGTTTCACCGACAATACGGCCAGGCATGCGCCTCATCAGGTCCTGACGGGCGGCAAAAAAGCCCAGATAGGGCCCGCCGTAGTTGAGGCCATTGCCCAGTGCCTGCCCGTCGCCGACAACAATATCGGCGCCCGCTTCTCCCGGAGATTGCAGGATGCCGAGTGCTATTGGATCGCAGCTGACAATGAACAGGGCTTTATGCTGGTGGGCCAGTTCGGCGATGGCCGGCAGAGCTTCGATGATACCGAAGAAATTCGGGCTTTGCACCAGGACAGCTGCTGTTTCATCATCGATCTGGTGCTCCAGGTCATCTAGTGACACTGAGCCGGCTGCAGCGTCCCAGGCCAGGCGGTCAAGCGTCAGACCGCTTGACCAGGTATAAGTCTTCAGGACTGCCATATTGTCCGGATGGAGGTTGCCCGCCACCAGGATTCGTTTGCGCCGCGTGGCATTACAGGCCATCAAGGCCGCTTCGGCCAGTGCCGATGCGCCGTCATACATGGAAGCGTTGGCCAGGTCCATGCCGGTCAATTCGCAGATCATCGTCTGGAACTCAAAGATGGCCTGCAAGGTTCCCTGGCTGATTTCCGGCTGATACGGCGTGTAGGCGGTATAGAACTCCTGGCGGGCTGTCAGGTTTTTCACAGCAGCCGGGACGTAGTGGTCATAAGCGCCAGCACCCAGAAAGCAGCACTGCCTGTCAAGATCGCCGTTCAAGGCAGCTATTCGCCGCAATTCAGCCGACAGCTCCAGCTCACTCAGCGGCGGTGGCAGATCCAGTGGCTTTTTCAGACGGACTTCCGCAGGAATGTCTAAAAACAGGTCCTCCATGCTGCGGCAACCGATTGCTGCGAGCATGGCCTTCTGCTGTCCTGACGTATTCGGAACATAATCTGCCATCAGGATTCCTCCTCGGCACAGTAAGCAAGGTATGCTGCTTCGTCCATCAGTGCCTTCAACTCATTCGGATCGGACAGTTCCAGAACGGCAATCCACTGTTCATAGGATTGTTCATTGATGGCCTCCGGCGCGTCATCCAGCTCATTGTTGATGGCGACGACTTTTCCGGACAGCGGCGTATACACCTCAGATGCTGCCTTGACCGACTCAACGACTCCCAGCACATCTCCGGCTGACAATTCGGCGCCCATTGCCGGCAATTCAATAAAGACAACCGCGCCCAGGGAATCCTGGGCATAGTCGGATATGCCGATCCTCGCCTGTGTCTCTTCAACCTTCACCCATTCGTGATCCTTAGAATAGAGCAGATCGTTTCTCGTTTCCATACGTTACCGTCCTTTCATTCTTCCTGTATTTTCTTATTATTGATGATCACTCTGTGTACCATTAACCTCTGAGGGAATGATCGCCAGCATCACTTTTTCCGACTGTAAAAGGGCAGTTCAACAACTTCAGCCTGGACCGGTTTGTCGCGGATGATGACATCAACTGTCTGGCCAGGCACAGCAAGACTGGTGTCCAGAAGCGCCATGGCCAGGTTCTTTTTCAATGTCGGCGCATAGGTTCCAGACGTCACCTGGCCGACGACCCGGTTATCCTGGCGGATTTCATAATGGCTGCGGGGGATGCCGCGGCCAATCATTTCCAGGCCGGCCCGGATACGGGACAACCCATTTTTATGCTGAGCCAGCAAAGCCAGGCGTCCGATGAAGTCTGGCTTATCGAGTTTGACAAAGCGGCTCAGTCCGGCTTCCAGCGGTGTGATATCGGGGCTGAGTTCCTGCCCGTAAAGCGGCAAAGCCGCCTCGAAGCGCAGCGTGTCACGGGCACCGAGACCGGCA
>JAWSUP010000163.1:0-9153 GCA_033549405.1 Bacillota bacterium
GGATCGGCATTGTCGCTGCGGTTGATCCGGTCGACAAAGGGGACCATGCCGAAGTCGGCCCGGGCTCCGCCATGGGCACAGTTTTCGAAGAGAACCTGCGGATACTTCTGACCCAGATGCTGCCATACCTGGTACAGGTTCATGATGTACCGGATGGTCAGACTTTCCTGCTCTTCATCTGGCGCATCCGGCCAGCCCGGTTCTGTCATATAGCGGTTCATGTCCCACTTCAGGTAATCCAGTTTATAATCGTCAATCAGGCGGTCTAGAAAAGCGATGGCAAAGTCGCGTACATCATCTCTGGCAAAATTCAACACCAGCTGGTTACGCTGGAGTGATCGATCGCGTGTCGGGTAATGGATGACCCAATCCGGATGCGCGCGATAAAGATCACTGTCAGGATTGACCATTTCCGGTTCGACCCAGAGACCAAATTGCATGCCAAGACTATGGCATCGATCAGCGATGATTTCAAGTCCGTGCGGAAAGCGGTCTTTACAGACAAACCAGTCTCCCAGACCGGCTTTATCACTGGTGCGATTCTTGAACCAGCCGTCGTCGATGACAAACAGTTCGACGCCGATACCCGCTGCCTTTTCTGCAAGCCCCAGCATCTTCGCTTCATCGATATCAAATTCATAAGGGTACCAGGAATTATAGATAATCGGCCTTACCTGAAGGGCTTTTTCCCGCGGTGCCAGAAAATCGTATTGCAACTGGTACAGGTTTTCTGTCATTTTGTCAAAACCGCTGTCTGTGTAACCGATTGTTAACAGTGGCGTTGTAAAGGTTGCTCCTGGTTTAAGAAGCCAGGATGATCCGGCTTCATGGATGCCGCCGGTTATTGTTGTCTGGTCAAAACAGTCTGTCTCTACACTGATCCGGAAATTGCCGCTCCAGTGCAGGACACCGTACCAGATCTCACCACTTGTCTGGGTTGCGGCGCCGTCGGCGTCCAGGGCAAAGAACGGCACAGCCTGGGGACCGCTCGATGTGCCTCGCCGGTTTTCGATATCGACTTTGCTGTGTGTGAGCGTAATCCGCTCTTTCTGGAACTCTTTGCCCCAGTTGCCGGACATATGCGTCAGTCGCCACTGTCTGCCTCTGGGGATGGCGAGTGTGCCGGATTTGATCGTTTTCAGACTGATGTTTTCCGATCCGCTGTTGGTGATCAGACTGTTACGGCTGATCAGGTCCGTGCCATCATAAAGCTTGTACTGCAACGATACTCTGAGCGGATAATGGCGATCGGACAAACAGATGGTCAGTGTTTCCTGGTTGTCTGTCTTTTCAATCCTATAATCGTCATACTTCAGCTGAATGCCGGCAACCTGGTCGGAAAATACGGCATGCAGAGCCGGTTCGTCAAACTCGAACCCTTCACTGGTCCGATATTCCATAGGCCAGGTCAGCTGGTTGGACGATGTCCTGGCAACGCCTGGTGCCAGGGAAAGATCCGGCAGGTCGATAGCACTGTCGATCTTTTTGCCCCAATGGAGATGGCGCAATATCCTGTTGCCATCAATGCCCATCGCATATTGCATGTTTGACGTTTCAATGACAAATATTTTTTTGTTTTCATAATAATGTATGCTCATGGTCATGCTCCTTAAATCCTTTTGATACTGCCGATCTGTTCAGAGAGATTATTGCGATTCGCACCGGACAATTCAAGCTCGATCCAGGCTTCATGCTGAGCAGGATTAGCCTTTTGTGACGCTGCGAACGCTTCAATCGCTTCCGGATATCTGCCCAGTCCTTGCAGAGCCAGGCCGCACAGCCAGGCATAAAGGCCTGTGCGCTGATCCTGCGGGTTTTCCATATAGACAATAAAAAATGGCGTTGCCTTGAAGTAGCCTGCATCTGTTATGTTGCGGGCCGTCTCCCATTCATGCAGGCAGCTGAGCAAACGCTGCCGCCCTTCCTCTTCACGGTTCTGGCGAAGCAGGATACACGCCTGCCAGTAGGGCAATGAGCGCAGGTGCATATTCGAAAAATAGTCAATGCTGAGCCTCAGGATGTGCTGCTCAATTTGTTCAGCCTGCACTGTGCGTCCCATCTTGCGCAGGCACAAAGTTTCATAAAACTGATGTGGAACGAGCAATGCCTCGTGCCACAGACCTGCTCCGAGATTATCCGGCAGAACCTGGGCTGCCTGGAAATGTTGACAGGCATTTTCATAATTGTTATCCAACAAGGCCAGTCGACCCAGATAATGATGCGCCAGCATATACGGTTCCGCAACTGTATGTTCGCCGCCTTCGCAGGGAACAAACGAAAATTGCGCCAGCAAATCCAATGTTTCACAGGGCTGATGGTTCTGCAGCAAGGCATGCGCCCATTCCAGCACGATCTCCGAACGCGGTTTCTCTCCAACATGGGATGAGATAAACCGGATCCGTTCAGCCGGCGCCACCCCGGTGCGTGCCATGACATGACAAATCTCATAGAGCAACTGCTCATCCGGTTCATTGCGATATGCTTGCAGTAAAAGCGGTAAGGTATCCGACCGGCGATCCAGGTGGCTGTATCGGGCCATCGCCAGACATCTGCTCGCTGCCGCAAAAGGAGGATCAATCTGCAATGCTTTTTCCCAGGCCTGTGTGGCTGCCTGTACCTGCCTTTTGCCGTAAAGCAGACAGCCAAGCAAATACCAGGCGGTCGCATTTTGATCATCCATTGTTGTAACTTTCCTGAGAACAGCCAGTTCCTCAAGCCGGAATGGATAGCAGACAGGATGGCGCAGTCTGGAAGCCTGAGCCATCAACTGCCGGATCGTTTGTTGATCATTTTCTGAGCTTAAGGTTGCCAGAATGTATAAGACCATCGGCGATAACGGTCTGCTGCCCGGATTTCGCCGGACAGCATGCAACAACTGAACAGCACTTTCTGCATCACCGGCTGCAAGCAGCTCAAAAGATAAATCCAGCACCATCTGGGACCGGTCGACGTTGAGCTTATTGATAAATGTGTCGGGCTGTTCTCCGTGCATCATTATATTCAAATACCTGGCCAGGTGGTCGAGCGGATCCGTTTCAAGTGTTTCCACCAGCAGACCGATTGCCTCTGTCTGTCTCCCCATATGATGCAATGCGATAGCACAAAGTGAAGCTGCCAGACCGTTGCCAGCTTCTTTCGCCAGCACAGCCCTGGCATGTGAGAGCATGGCGGCCCAGTTTTTTCTGCGGCCGTCCAATCGAGCCAGTTGAAGTATGGCAGCCACATACTGGGCAGAATTCCAGGACGCTTTATAAAATGCGTCGCAAGCCCGGTCTTGCTGCTCTAGCGCCTGGTAAACCAGTCCCAGCAGGTAGAATACTTTTCCATCTGGCGGATTGCCATTGTAACGCGTCAATACCGATCGTGCTTTTTCCAGATAGACCCGTGCTTCATCAAACCTTGCCGCGAGCAATGCTGATTCCCCCAGGGCCAGCAGGCTGTGCACATGCTCAGGTTTTCGCCTGACTGCTTCCAGCCAGTAAACATCCGGATTGACACAAGGGTCGCGATATTGCCTGATATGCAAGCCCATTAAAAACAAATCCTGGGTATCAGTCACCGCTGCCGGTGGCAGCAGATCCGTCCAGGATTCCGGCAATGCTATTTCTGGTTCGATATGCAGCGGCTCAGGATCAGTGCAGTACTCAAGAATTTCCTGGCCGCGCTCATCTATGATCTTGACAGTGAGCGTCCCTGCCTCCTGCATAGCCATACCAGCGGTCAGTTGAACAATTTTTCCAGGCATCAGGTCGGTTGTTTCACACAGTACCGTTTGACTGTTATGTGAAACCACAACGATCGCCTGCCTGATTTGTCTGGTCGGCTGGATCGCTATCGACCAGTTGCCATCATTTGTCTGAACACGAACGGCAGCCTGGCTGTTGGCCATCGATGGAATGCCCAGAGCGCCGATTGGATACCAGCATTGGCAGAATTCCTTCGTCTCGTATGGCTCCAACCAGGCAAAATCTGGCTGGTTATCGGAATAAGAGCCAGCCATCAATTCGGCATAAGGTCCGTCGGTATCTGTCAATGCCTGTTCCCAGGATTGTCCAAGCTGTCCATATGCCCAGGTGAACAACTTTTTGCCCGGTGATGTGTGATGGTTGGCGACATGGACAACGCCACACTGCCGGCCATGGTCATAACCGCCAAAATAGTCGAAGCGAGACGGCGCTGAAAAGAATGACGTCGGTGACCGCGTGTTCTTATGCTGACTGATGTCAACGCCATCACCGAATCTGATGCCATTGTAGACACCGCGAGCTATCGGGTAGCTTGTGACCGATCGATGGTAGTGAAAGTTGACATGGCGGACATCCGGAGGAAAAAAGATCTGGTAGTCCGGATTTACCGGAACGGCTGCATTTTCCCACCAGAGAAAAGAACGTGCTACGGGCGTCCGATTCGTAACGCGCATCTTTGTATAGATAATCGCTTCATCCGGTTTCAGGCAGATGCCAACACAACCGCGCATGCGTTCGAGTGGATCATGATCGGACAGCCAGACTGTAACCGCTCCGTCCGGCGCTTGTTCGATGGCAAAATCGGTTGGCATGAATGTCGATGCCCGATGGTGAAAGGGGAAGTTGAACTCAACGCCGCCGGATATCCATGAGCCAAGGACGCCGATCAGGGCTGGTTTGATGACATGTTGCCGGTAGAAAAAGTCATAACCGGTCACTTTGTCTTTAGCTGCAAAAATCCTGCCGCCCAGTTCTGGCAGAATGACAAGGCTGATGTAGGCATTTTCCAGGATGATGGCCTGGTATGCATTTTCAACTGGTTCAGTACGGCTGACTTTCGTTACGACAGCCATGGGATATGGATTGCCGCTGGTGCGCTGATGCACCCGGTTTTCGGCGAACATCGGGTACTTTTCTGCATCTGGTTCCTGATAAGTCGGCAACAGCAGCTGCTCTTGCCGGACTTTCACCCGGTTTTGTAGCTGGTCGAGCATGATGGTTCCTTTCACTGCCCTGTGAGCAGCGTTTTGTCGTGAATCCTTCTGAAATCAGGCGGTCTGATGATTGTGATCTGTGCATATGCTTGTGGTTGATACATCAAGCTGATACTGTAATCATAATGCAGTCACGTCGTGCAGAACAGCAAAGGACTGCCGTATTGAATCGTTTGATTTTTGTCTTGACAGCTGTCATAATTGATCTATAATAAAAGGTTTTCAGGTAATTTTGATGAATATTTATGTCATGATGGACCCGGATTACAAGGATACTTACTGGTGTCGACAGACAGTCAATGGCATTCTTGAAGAAACCAGCAAGAAGAAGTATGGCTGTATCCTGTTGCAGGATGAGCAGCCAGAAACAATCGACTGGGATCAGCTGTTCGATAATGATAAACGCCTCTTGATCGTGGTGGGAACCTCTGTCGCCTGGATTCCCGGGGTGCTCAGCCATTTGCAGAAGAACAAGGTCCAAGTCATCCTGGTCAGTTTACAGCCCCCCACCGGGTTTACCGGGGTCAGCACAATCCTGATGGACCATGTCGATACGACCAGGTCGCTGCTCTATTACCTGTCGGGACTTGGCAAGAAGCGGATCGCCCTGTATGGCATCAATCCCAATTCATCAGCTGACGAACTGAAAGTCGATTGCTTTCGCTCCTTCCTTCAGGAATCAACCGGCGAGGACTGCACTGAGCGCATTTTCTACAACTACGCATCATTGTCAGATTGTTACAGACAGTTCGCCCTGAAGCAGAAGCATCAGGACTTGTCGTTTGATGCCGCCATCTGTGCCAACGATGTTGTTGCCATATCACTGATCAGGCATCTGGAAAAAGACGGCCATCGGGTGCCTGAAGACCTTTATCTGGTCAGTTTTGGTGATACGCTCATGGCACGGTTGTTCAGTACGCCGCTGACGACGGTCTCTTTGAATCATCTCGAATTGGGACACCAGGCTGTTTCTGCTTTTTCATATCTGATGAAAAACCCGACCGTCATTTCAGTTTCGATCAAGGTCGAATGCAAACTGCATATTCGCGCATCTTCCGGCAGTTGCCCGGAAAATTTTGCTTATGCTGTCACGACGCATGGCAGATCTGTACCGCAGATAGATTTTTATGATGATGACGAAGTGCAGGAAGCTCTATCTGTCGAGAACTTCATCAACCGCTGCGATGAGCTGGACCTGCAGATTCTTGACGGACTCTTCAAACACACAAAGTACAGCCAGCTATCCGAAGCGCTCTATCTGGCCGACAATGCCCTCAAGTACCGCATCCGGCGCATGGTCTCCTGGCTGCATCTCCGGAGCAGACCAGAACTGGTCGCTTTGCTGTCATCATATCTGTCTGAAGCATCACTGCAGGAAGCCGGCGTCATCAAAGCAGAAGCCGACACCGGTCACGTCCATTTCTGATATACTTGACACTGAAAAACGGACGCCTGCGCGGCAAGCGCGAAATCGGCACCGGATTCCGGAGGAACAGATGACCAGACATGTCTCCTGCAGCGATTATGACTGACCCGTTTATTCGCAGCGAATGGCTGCTGGGTCCGGCCGGAATGGCGCGCCTGCGATCCAGCAAGGTCGCCGTATTCGGCATCGGCGGGGTCGGCTCTTACACGGTCGAGGCTTTGGCACGATCTGGCGTTGGTCATCTGGTGCTGGTCGATCACGACCGTGTGGAACTGAGTAATATCAACCGCCAGCTGCATGCCACGATGGCCACCCTGGGACAAAGCAAAGTCAAGGTCATGCGCGAGCGGGTCCTCAGCATCAATCCCCGGGCAGAAGTCACTGTTCATGAATGCTTTTTTCAGCCGGGCGATCCCGATAGCCTGCTGTCGGCTGATCTTGACTATGTCGTCGATGCAATCGATACCGTACCGTCAAAGATCGGCCTGATCGTCCGGGCGAAAGAACTGGGCTTGCCGATCATCAGCTGCATGGGCGCAGGCAACAAGCTGGATCCGACGCGCTTCGAAGTTGCCGATATTGACGAGACATCGGTCTGCCCGCTCAGCAAAATCGTTCGCCGGGAACTGCGCAAGCAGGGCATCAGCCAGGTCAAGGTTGTCTTCTCTCGCGAGCAGCCGCAGAAGCCGCAGCGCTGCGATCAACCCGTTGATCACCAAGGCGATACGCAAGATGATGATCCGCTGGACATATCAGGCGCCGGCGTCATCAGGCCGAGGCGAAACAGTCCCGGCAGCGTCGCCTTCGTGCCATCCGTCGCCGGCCTGATTATCGCTGGCGAAGTTGTTAAGGACCTGATTGACCTCCCGGATTTACCTGGGCATGTTAAAATCTAACTTGCTCTACACTTCTTCCGCAGGATTGCCCCTTTTTGTCAATCCTGCGGAAGAAGACCAAGTAACTTTTTAACATGCCCGGTTCGTTAATCCTTCGGGAAAGAGAGCAAGTAACTTTTTAACATGCCTTAAATGCACGTAAAGCAGCCGTCGATGACCAGGTTTGCGCCCGATGTATAGGTTGATGCGTCGCTCATCAGGTAAATGACCGCACCAACGAGCTCTTCCGGTGTGCCCATGCGCTTGAACGGGATCAGGTCTTCCCAGTAGGCAACCCAGTCCTGGCGGACACTTCCGGTCATATCGGTCCGGATATAACCGGGACTGATACAATTGACGCGGATCTTGTGCGGCGCCCATTCGACCGCCAGCGATTTCGTCAAGTGGATCACGGCGCTTTTTGATGTGTTGTACGAAGATTGCTGCTGTGGGATGTTGACGATCAGGCCGGACATGGAAGCTGTATTAACGATCGAGCCTGCCTTATTCTCCCGTATGAACTGCCTGGCGGCTGCCTGGGCGATGTAAAAGACGCCGTTAAGGTTGACATCGATAACGCGTTGCCATTCATCCGGCGTCAGCGTCTCGGCTGCCTTGAAGTAGGTGATGCCGGCGTTGTTGAAAACAGCATCCAGTGTTCCGAAACGTTCGACAAAGGCGTCGACCGTGGCAGCGACCGCCTGCGGGTCTGTCACATCACAGGCAAACGAAGCGCAATTGCCGCCTGTTACAGCGGCTATTTCTGTCGCGGTCTGTGCCGCTTTTTCACCATTGATGTCGACAAGGCCCACCTGGGCGCCCGCAGCCAGAAGGCTTTGAGCGACTGTCCTGCCAATGCCCTGGGCGCCGCCGGTCACAAGGATATTGCGATCTTTTACGGAAAATAAATCTTTCATGGAGAAACCTCTTTCTCATGTCTGGAAAACAGGGATTCATCCAACAGAACGCCCTGTTCAACCAGCTTATTTTGCAAAACCGGGTAATCAGGCCTTATACCGGATTTGGCCTGGAGTGCAGCTGCTGTTCCGGCAGCCTCGCCTGTAACGGCACAGGTCGGAATGACACGCGTCAGGTCCCAACCGCTTTTATCGGCACAGCTGCAACGGCCAGCCGCGTAAAGGTTGGTCAGACCAGGTGCGCAGATAGTGCGGTAGGGAATGCTATACCGGTGTCCGCGCTGTTTCCAGTTGCCGATCATGCCGATGGCATCATCGAACCAGATCTGGTCGTGGCACGCCTCACTGAAGGCCAGAACGCCATCAAGCCGACGTGTCATGCGCAGACCGTGAAAAGCAGGTATGATCAGCGGATACACATCGGGCTGACCGGATGCCTGCAGACGTCGGACATGCGCCAGTATCATCTTGCGTCCGTCGATGCAATGCTGTGAGACCGATTCAATATCGGTTCCAGAATACAGCCTGCTTTCCGGGGGAACATCCGTATAGATCGGGTCTGTCTGCTGGTGCAGTTTCAGATCATGGCCGTCGTAGCTGAAATACCAGCCGGTTCGACGGTTGGTCGGATCATCGAAGGTTTTCTCCCCTGCAAAATACAAAAGATCCGCATCGCCAGTCGCGTCGATAAAGGCAGAACCTGCGATCCGGCGGCGTCCCAGCTTGGTTTCGATCCAGACGTCGGTGATTTGTCCGTCAACCTTGTCGACATCGGAAACCTGTGCGCTGTACAGCAGGTCGACACCTTCGGCCAGCAGCTGTTCTTCCGCAGCCAGCATGAAGGGCGCAGCCTGGTAATGCACCAGGTAGCGCTGTTCAGCCCTTTGCGTTCGGTCTGCAGTCGGGTCGGTCCAGGCAGGCGGAATTTCCCCGGGTCCGCGCGATAACTCCACAGCTCGTAGTAGCGGTAGCGGC
>JAWSUP010000164.1:0-3943 GCA_033549405.1 Bacillota bacterium
GAAACAAGGCACGCGGATGTTATCGATCCTGCCTCTCCACCACACCTTTGAGAATACCTGCGGACTATTTGTTGCTTTGTTTTTCGGCTGTGAGATAGTCATCTGTGACGGTCTGCGCCACATCCAGAAGAATTTGCAGGAGTATCACATCGACATGATCATCGGTGTTCCTGCCGTGTTTGAGAGCTTTTACAACAAAGTGCAAGCTTCATTGAAAAAAGCAGGCAAAGACAAGCTCATCCACAAGATGATACCCCTGACTGAAGGGTTGCGTAAGATCGGCATCGATCTGCGCAGAAAGGTGTATGGCCAGATCCTCGATGCATTCGGCGGCCAGTTGAAGCTGGGCATCTGCGGGGCGGCGCCGATCGATCCGGATATCATCCGCTTTTTCGATGCCGTCGGCCTGCGCATACTCCAGGGCTACGGCCTGACAGAAACATCTCCGGTTGTATCAGGCTGCAATGACCGTGACTTCGTACCGGGAACCGTCGGTTATCCGGTGGCAGGCGTTGAGATTGCCGTTGACTCTGATCAGCCGGGAGAACCCGGAGAGATCCTCGTCCGCGGTCCGATTGTTATGATCGGCTACTATCAAGACCCTCAGGCAACGGCAGAAGTGATCGACCGGGACGGCTGGTTTCACACCGGTGACATAGGCACAATCAATCCCACAAACAATTTCCTGTCCATAACCGGCAGACTCAAGTCGATGATCGTTCTCAAAAATGGCAAAAAGGTCTTTCCTGAAGAAATTGAATTCATCATCAACCAGAATGCGTTCATCAAGGAATCTCTGGTCTGGGGTGAACTGGAGCCGGGCGGCGATGTTGTTGTCAACGCCAAGATTGTCCTCGATCGGGAGCAAGTCATACAGGAAGGTATCACAGAGGCAGATGAAACAGCGCTCAAGAACCGCCTCGACCAGATCATCAGCGATATCAACCGCCATCTGCCGTCTTTCAAGTCAGTCAGAAACTATGTTTACAGTTTCCAGGAGATGGTCAAGACGACGACACTGAAAATTCGCCGGCCAATCGAAATAGCCAGTATCCAGCGTCAGTTCGAAAAATTGAAGCTCAGCTGGCGTGATCTGACCGGTAAAAATCTGGATCGCTTCGATGGGAAACCCAAAGAACATTGAACCGGCTGTCTTAGTGGCTGTTAGGGACTGCTTGATCACTTGCCGGCAATGATGGCGTCATACGTCTTTTCATCGAGCGGATAACGATGAATAATCAATATACCGGCTATAAATATAAGGGCTGGGATTGGACCGATGGTGAAGCGAATCGCCAGGATCGTCTCGGGCGATTGTTCAGCCATATTAGGAACAAATCTTGACAGGCTCAGGATAAAGCCGGTCAATGATCCAGCAAGCGCGACCCCGACCTTGGAGAAAAACGTCCACATGCCGTAGTAAGCCCCTTCTTTGCGGAACCCGGTCTGGACAGCATCGACTTCGACGACATCAGGCAGCATGGCGAATGGCGGCACATAAGCAAAGCCGATGCCCACGCCGGCGAAAATCATCACGACCAGCGTAAAGGTCATGCCCAGCGTGTGGCCCAGGAAGAAGATGGCGAGACAGCTGACAACCAGGATGGCCAGCGCCAGCTGGTAGGTGCGCTTTTTGCCCAGATGCTTGGAGACCTGGACAGATATCGGGACACACAGCATGGCAACACCAAGCAGAAGGAGCATGGCGATCGTCGTCATATTCTCATCCTGATAGATATACTTGAAGTAATAGACCAGTATGGTCTGGAGAAACGTGATACCGGTCAGATTGGCCATGTAGACAATTGCCAGCCGCATGTATGTTCTGTTCTTGAAGACAATGAGAAATGTGCTGAAAAACCGCTGCTTTGGCAGTGGCGTCTGCGTGTGGTCGGGTTCCCGGACCGTAAAAAATGTCACCAGGATCGTCGCTGCCATAATGATGCCGAACAGGAGTCCGACGTTGGAGAAGCCTTGGCGGGGATCGGCTGCCAGACCGACGATCGGCAGGACGACCGCGGCGCCGAGAATGGTGCCGATGACAGCAAAACTGAAGCGGAAGCCATTCAGGACCGTTCGCTCTTTAAAGTTTTTCGTCAGTTCGGGTGTCAGTGAGCCATAGGGGATGTTGACGACCGTATAGGCAGTGTTAAGCAGGCAGAGCGCCAGCGCTGCCCAGATGAATCCATATGCCTGTGACCGGCTGATATCCGGCGCCGTGAAAAAGAACCACATGGCGAGCAGTAACGGCAATGCGCCAAACAGGAAATACGGCCGACGACGTCCCCAGCGGGTGCGGGTGCGGTCAGATAAGAATCCCACCATCGGGTCGGTGACTGCATCCCAGAATTTACCGATCAGGATGGCTGCACCTGCCAGTGCTGCGCCCAGCTGTACAGTATCAGTCAGATAGACCAGTGAATAGAATCCCATCGCTGTAAAAAACAGGTTGCCGCCCAGATCTCCGATACCAAAGCCGAATTTCACGCGCAGCGGCAGTTTTTCAGCCGTATTAACTGCTGTGGTGATATTATTCTCATGTTCCATCACAGTACTCCTCCATACAACTCAGAAGGCTCATTCTGAGTTCTTCGGTCATGTCTCGAACGGTTTTTTTTGCATCTTCATGGTATTCAGCCAGATGATCTGTCAGATCCAGGCAAGGAGCAGGAATCAGCACAGCCCTTTTACGGATGACATTGGGACGGTTTGTGATATTGCCGCCTCTGAGGCGTGTGTCCAGATCTTCCAGATTGATGACCGTCTCAACGATCCGGTCAAATGAAGAACCGCAAAGCGGACGGCTCCGCAGATAACCGGTATCATGGTATGACATCAGGTCAACAAATTCCATATGCCGCATCGCGTGCCAGGCTTCACCCGCCTGGCGATTCATAAGCGCCAGCTCAAGCGAAGAAATGCCCTCAGGCAGTTTCTCCGGATAGATCCGTTTCCAGCCTTCATGCCTGATCCGATATACACGCGCAATGACATCCTTGCTGGACAGGGTGAGTCCCAGGATCTGCTCTCCTTTGTCCAACGCCGCCATGAGCAGGGCGTCCCAGCGCTGTCGGCGTTTATCCTTACAATTTGATTCTGACGATCCATCTTGATGAGGCTGAGTCTGACATGCTATTCCATAGAATGTCTCTGCGATATCCAGCAAACGATCTTCTATTCTCTCAATGGTCGATTGCAGTTCTGCTTCCCTGACTGATTGTGCGTCGTTGCGGCTGCAAACCGGAGAAGGTGAAAGGCCACAGCGTTTCTCCAGCCTGGCGATGGCTGCCTGCACCTTTTTCAAGTCGCGCCGGTCGTACTGGTAATGAATAGAAACCGGTAAGATCTGCACGCTTTCGGACCGGCCGGCTTTTTCCAGATCGCGAGCACACCAGAAGCCCATGCGGATCGTCCCCTGTTCGATACGCGGCAGCGTTTCGCTGTGATAGGATATTTGCCCTTCCGGTGCAAGTCCAAGTGGATTGGGGTCGTCCAGGAGTATGCTGCGGATCCGTTTCAGACTTGCCGGATCAAATGTGACATGGTAAACCGGCACTGCACCGACGCGCGGCAGAACGAAGCGGATCAGGGGATCGCCCCAGAGTGCAACAGCATAATCATGGACCATACGCAGGTGCGGCCGCTTTGAAAACGTCATGTCATAACGTTTGGCGAGGCGAGGCAACAGATTATGAATAGCATGAAAGATAAGCTGTGGTTCGTCACCGTATGGATGACGAAACGCCACGATCAGGCGGGTTTTCTGCATCTGGAAATCACGAATCGACTCAATGATTCGTTTCGGATCAACTATTTCAATTTTGCGAAAGCGAAGAACAAAGTGAAGATACAGTGGAATCAACATGCGACCCAGTTGCATGAGCGGCGCTGAGATCTGCGAAGAGGCCAGTACTGGCCGCCTGCGTGCAGTGATCGTGGGTCT
>JAWSUP010000164.1:3953-9092 GCA_033549405.1 Bacillota bacterium
GAGAGGTTATTGAAAGGGCGGGTTTCCCTGGCATCCTTGGTGAAATATCGGCAGATTGGATCGACCCATGACCACCTCCGGGCAAGTTGTTCAAAATTTGTATCATTGACTACTGTTGTGCGCAATTGTAGCAAAAGGGGTCGCCTTGTGTCAATCGATGCAAATACTATCGCAGAACTGAAGCAGAACTGAAACGACGGGGAATTATCATCTGAAAACAGCTTAGGGACTTAGGGGTTGTCAATAAGTGGCTTGCCCTATAACCGGATTTCTTCCCGAATAAAAGGGATGACTTGTTCCGGCTCAATATCAAGGACGAGGGCAAACTCATTATGTAAGATTTTTTCTGCTGCTTTCATCGTTTCTGCATCAGCATTACCAAGACTCTTTCCGTCTTTTTCCAGCTCCTGTTTACGCTCATCAAGTGTTTTGATCAGCTGGATCATTTTCGTCTGGTCACCTGATTGCAGGATTTCGTTGAATGTGGTTTTGCGCAGATGGTCATCGTCATTCCAGGTGCTGTCAATATCCGGAATGGTCTTGATCAGTTTATAAATTTCATCTTTAGTCATGATTCTACGCATAGAAACATCGCGGCTGTCAGTCGGAATATAAATCGACAGACTGTTCGCATAGAGCGCGGTCAGCACATAGTATTCCCGATCTTGATCACCACCGAAATCCTCCCGACTGATGGCTTCAATTTTACAGACACCTGTTGAACCATAAACAACATAATCATTGACTCGAAACATTTTCCCTCCAGAAACTATACCCTGCACCATGCATGTGGCATGGTCGCTTTCATCGATGTATACAGCTAACAGAGCGAACGCACCGAATGCGTAACTCCTCGCAAAAGCACCTGTATTACTTAAATTAGCCTGATGCTCCTTCTATTATACAGCTCTTTTGCATTTTTTTCTAATGCTTCTTTTAGCTGGGCGTACTTGAGATCGGTCCGTGCATTGGATATACTCTACGTTATACGTTGATGATTGTGGGGGTTATGGTATTTCACTGGTAAATCTTATGAAGCGAATACGCTACAGGCCTGGCGAGATGAAAGATCAAGCCAGATTTTTTCTGCCCCTGGCTATGACCTCTTTTGTGATCATTATCACGCATTCGCTGTTTAACGCAGGGCTGGCCCGGCTCCCCGATCCTGAAGTACTGATCGCTGCCTTTGCGGTGGCTAAAAGCCTGATGCATATCTTTCAGAGTCCGGTGACGATGATCCGTCAGACCGTAACGGCATTGATCGATCACCGTAAAAATTTCCGCAAAACGACTATATTCATCTTCAGCGTAGCCGGCACCGTGGTTGCGATTATGGGCATTGTGGCGTTTACCGGCCTGTCACGCTGGTTTTTCAGGGAAATTATGGGATTGAGCGGGCAGACTTTACATGAAGCCATCCTGATGCTGCAGATCCTGGTCTTTTTTCCCGGTCTTGTAGCTATTCGCGATTACTTTGCAGGCTTTTCCATCAAATTCAGAACAACTCCGATGATCACATTGGCTTCTGCGGTCCGTATCTCGTATGTTCTGATCTTCATATCAAACCTCGATAAAATGTCAGCCGTGCCATCTGCTTACCTGGCTGGCCTGATGTTTGTCGGCGCCGTACTGCTAGAGACCATCACCATGGTCGTCGGGTCGTGGTTTTTGACAAGGCGCATTCTGTCTGGCCTTGACAAGTATGACCAGCAAAATAATACCAGACCCGAACCTCGACTCCTGACTTACAGGAACATCATCAGTTTCTTTTCGCCGCTCATTGCGACGACACTCATCCAGACAACGATCATGCCGATCATCAACAGCGCGCTGGCTCGCACAAATACGCCGGAGGTCTCGATATCAGTCTTCGCTGTCGCCTGGGGGTTGGGCATGGTCGCCTTAAGCCCGATCATGGCTTTTCACCAGGTGCCGCTCAATTTCATCAATGATGACAGACCCGGAAGCAATAAAACGGTCAGGCTGTTTGCCTGGATCTTGTCCGGATTCACCGTCCTGGTCATGTTTGTCCTCTCATTTACCGATCTTGGTTTTTATATCTTGCGCAACTGGATCGGTGCAAGCCAGGAAATCAGCATCTTGTCCCTGGATGTCCTGAAACTGATGACAGTCCTGCCGATCCTGATGATTGCACGCGAGTATTACTGGGGCATATTATTCAAAAGAAGGACAACAGCACCCATCCGAATGGGCAAAGCCATCAGTCTGGTCACTCTGGTGATCGTGATCACAATCATGACATGGATAGACCCGCCTAATCCTGCGATTAACGGTGCGGTCGGCATGATCGTCTGCGAACTGGCCGAATGTATCTATTTATATTTATCGATCAAACGAAGCGCTCGTTGAACCAGTCAAACACAACGCCCAGCGGCGCCTTCGGATCTGCAGCCAGCCTGGCATACACCTGTCCGGCCAGCCTGGGTGAAACAACTTCGGATATAATCGGTTTGACCTGGAGCCGGCCGGTCGCCATCAGGTCCAGGAGAACTCTATAATCATCCTGGCGCGTCCAGTACCCGGGGTATGAATCAAGATCGGGGCGGACATAGTTGTGCGCGCCGATTATTGACAGACCTGGTTTATGGACCATCTGATAAAAATCGATGGGCTTATCCGACACACGCGTGCACCCCAGAAGTGAAACCCTACCCTGTCGGGCAGACAATGCAAGTGCCTGTTCCAGTGCCCTTGCTGATCCGGTCACCTCAATCACGGCATTTATGCCCTTGCCGCGGGTGACGGACATGATCTTTTCTTTGAGGTCCGGATCATCAGGCTGGAAGGCGTAGTCAGCGCCCAGCGCAACTGCCAGTTCCCGGCGTTTCTGGTTGAAGTCGAGCGCCATGACGGGCAGTCCGCCGGACAGCCGGGCCAGTTGTGTAGCGAAGATACCCAGAAGCCCCTGCCCCATGATCATGATCGACTCGCCCAGTTCCAGGCGTACCTTGCGCAATCCCTGCATGGACATGCTGGCAATGACGGTGAAAGCGGCTTCCAGGGGGTCGAGCTTGTCCTGCTCGACTTTGACCAGACCTTGCGCTTTCATCACCGTATGCGACTGGTGGCCGCCGTGGTAGACGATGACACGGCATCCAGGCTCATAACCGCTGACGGCTGGGCCACTTGAAGTCACACGTCCGACAGCGCAGTATCCCGGGTAGGCCGGAAACTGCTGCGGTGTATTGGGCATTGCCAGAAGATTGGCCCGTTCTGTGCCTGCACTCAGGACCGAATATTCTGTCTCGATCAGCACTTCATCTTCAGCCGGCGTTCTGACCGAAAAGCGCTGACAGGAGGCCTGTCCGACGTCCGTAAAAACAATCCGATGTCCATCCATATCTGTTCCTCCGTTATGTCGTCCGGCAGTTACGCTCCAAGTTACGCTCACAATTACGTTCAGAGCGGGTTATTTCTGATCCGTATCCTGAACCTGCAGCACGATTTTGCCGGCATGTTTACCGGACTTCATCAGCGCATGGGCTTCTTCGGCCTGGCAGATTGGCAAAACTTTGTAAACAGTCGGCCTGATCTCACCTGACTCAATTTTTGGCCAGACTCTGGTTACAAGCTCATGCAGGATGAAAGCTTTCATCTCCGGTGTGCGGTTGCGCAGCATGCTGCCAGACAGGTGGATCCCGCGCGTCAGTAAAGCACGCAGCGGAACAGACGTCGTCGCTCCCGCCAACGTCGAGATCAAGATCCAGTAACCGCCATGTGCCATGAACGGGAGACACTTCCCCAGATCCTCTCCACCCAGACAATCCATCGCCACATGGATCGGGTGGCCGGAATGAAACTCACTTTCAATCACTGCTGCAGAGTCTTCTCTACTCGTGTCAATCACGACATCTGCTTTAAGATGTGCGATCGAACGCGCGCTGTCTTCCGAAAGGACAGAAGTGATCACCCTGGCACCAAACGCCTTGACCAGCGGGATGGCAACGCTGGCCAGTCCACTGGCTCCAGCGGGTATATAGGCGGTCTGGCCGGACTGCAAATGTCCTTCGATGAACAAGTTCAGGTACGATGTGGCAAAAGCCTCCGGCAGCGCCGCCGCTTCCAGCAGCGTCAGGCCGCGCGGCACCGGCATGAGCATGTCATGGCGGACAGCCACTTTTTCAGCATAACCGCCGCCACCGAGCAAGGCACAGACCTGATCTCCTGCCCGCCAGTGACTCTCTTTGGCTGCAGATGGACCCACTTCCAGAATGGTTCCGGCGATTTCCAGGCCCATCCATTCCGGACAGCCCGGCGGTGACGGATAGGTTCCCTGACGCTGCAGCAGATCAGCCCTGTTCAGGGCGGCAGCGTAGATCTCGACCAGAACCTCATCTGAGTGGATAACAGGATCTGCGACATCCGACCAGACCAGATTTTTGTTGTTGTCGACCAGCATTGCTTTCATCATCAATAACTCCCTTTCAAACCGAGACTGCGGCCACCGTCGATCACATAGTTCTGGCCGGTTATGAATGAAGCCTCATCTGTGGTCAGGTAACCGATCAGGCCGGCTACTTCTGCGGCCGTGCCGTTGCGCCCCAGGTAATTTGTGTTGCTGACATCCTTGTCATCCCGCTGCACCAGGCCGGGCGAGACGCAGTTGACTGTGATCTGGTCTTTGCCCAACTCGATTGCCAATGATTTTGCCATGCCGATCAGGCCGCCTTTTGATGCTCCATACTCGACACAACCCTTATTGCCGTTTGTCGCCACGATCGACGCGACAAAAATGATCCGGCCGCTTTTATGCAGAACCATGTTCTGCGCTGCAGCACGGGCAAAGTAGATGCCGCCCATCAGGTTGACGCCAATAATGTTCTGGATCACCTCATCGGTCTGTTCAGTCAGATTGCGCATCAGGCTTCTCGCGCTGCCTCCGGCAGAATGAACCAGGATATCGACCTTGCCAAAACGTTCGATCACATCGGATACAACCCGGTTGACATCTGCCGGATTTTGGACATCGACTGCATACGCTGCTGCCTCGCCACCGCGACCGCCAATGTCAGCAGCGACTTCCCGGGCTGTTTCCTGATTGATGTCACAGACAACTACCATGACCCCGTCTTCTGCCAACCGGTATGCCGTGTGACGGCCAATATTCCCGCCGCCGCC
>JAWSUP010000165.1:0-9085 GCA_033549405.1 Bacillota bacterium
GATGATTTTACACTTCACAGTTTGAATGAATAGGTGTGCCGGTTTATACGCTTACAAAGGAATTGTTCCTGCGAAATTTTGATGATTTCTTGGTTTTTAAATTCATCATAGTGTTTCAGCCAGTCGTCCTTTAGTTGAGGTGGCGAATTCTTAATAGCATATTCGCAATAACTAATTTCACGAGTCTTAATATCAAATCCTTTTGGTGCCACGTGCAATGTCTTTTGTTCTTTTACCTGATCAGTTCCAAATGTGTTGACCGCTGAGCACTTAATGTAAAACAAATTCTTCGCCATATATTCCTTATATGAATTTTCTTTATCACTGAAGTCACAGTTGTAATGCGGCTGCAAATCAGGATTAATATAAACATTATCAACAGCTAAATCATGTCGTATTTCAAGCGGAGAAAGTGCCATACCAGCATCATTGGTAAAATAAGCATTGTTACCTGGGTCGAATAAAATCCATTTACTTAAACTGCTGATATAAACCATTGACACAACATGGGAATCAAAGTCATTTGGACTAAATGGCAGACAGTGAATGGTTCTTGCAAGTAAACCAATTGACAAGCAGCATTCAGTAAATACTATTGCTTGCAGTCTGCAATAAACGCCAAATTCTATACCCTTTCTGAATGAATAATCAAGAATTGACAGCGAATTCTTTGGGATGAATTCAACATCCTTTGAACCACCATTATGAAGAACATTATCATGCACCCACCGCATAAGCAGTGTTGTCTTTGAAAAATCATCACTGATATCAGTTATTTTATCTAGATTATATTTTTGCTTAAGAATTTGTAAATTCGCATTTTTCATGTTATGCGAGATATGAAAATCAGGATACGCAGATTCCGAGAAATCATCTAACACCTTTAAAGCTCCAATATATAAAAGGTACTTATCGTTCATCCAGATCACCTCGTTTACCTGTAACTACATATATCATCATATTGTTTATGGTTAGGATTGTAAATATAATCTTGGAAAAATTATCCACATTTTTATCGTAATTATTCGGTATGGAAAATGCCTTCAAAGCAGCTAAAACAGGCACTTTGAGGAAATATATGCTTTAAAATGTATGAAAGACGGTATTGAAGACAAGTATCCTCTCAAATACCTGGTGAGCAGGGGGTGGGCTCGGAACCCTCGAAAACTATTTTTCTGATTACCCTATTACCTCTCTCTAAACACAACAAAAAATTGCCCCTATATGGGATTTGAAATGATATAATTGACTCACCATATGTATGCTCAGGTACACGTAAAGGAGTAAAACATGGCTACGTGTATAGAGCAAAGAGGTCGGTCCAGTTGGCGAGTATCCATTTCTGCGGGATACAAAGATGGGAAACAACAGAAAATACATCGATCATTCAGATTTCCAGAGGAATGGTCAACTGAAAAGCAGAGAAAGGAGGTTGAGAAGAAGGCTGCAATCTTATACAGCGAGTTCTTCAACAAGCAAATTGCTCCTGGCCGTGATATGTTATTTTCTGAATTTGCAGATCTCTGGCTTAAGGAATATGCAAAGATTAACCTAGAAGAGAAGAACTGCTATGGTGCTCAATCTCGACTAAAGGGTCACATTCTGCCATATTTCGGTAACATGCGGATGTCTAAAATCAGAACCTTGACAATTACAAAATTCATTAATTCACTTTCAGCCTGGAAGAATCCAAGAACTGGTTTTAAACTGGCTCCGAGAACTGTTATTAACTATATTACTCAGCTTTCATCAATCTTTTCAACAGCAGTTCGATGGGAAATAATCAGCAATAACCCTTGTTGTAGAATTATTAAACCAAAAGTTGAGTCTCCAGATATTGTCATACCCAATGAAACTGAGTCAGTCATCATCCTGAAACTACTTGAGCAGGAATCAATCAAATACCAATGTATTGTGTATATAGGTATGATGACAGGACTGAGGCTCGGCGAGATCGTTGGCTTGAAATGGTCTGATATCGATTTTCAGGCAAAACAGATCACCGTTGTGCGGGCTATGACTTATGTACCAAAGATTGGTAACTTCGATAAGTCAACAAAGACAAAGACCAGTAAACGGACAGTCACAGTGCCAGTAATTATTTTGGAAAAACTCATATTGCTACAATCCAGGCAACAATTGGATCGGGAGCGATTGGGATCAAAATGGCAAGAAAATAGTTATCTTTTCATAAGTTATGATGGATCGCCTTTAGGACACAATACGCCATCTCGTTGGTTCAGGAGATTTTTACTAAAAGTGAGACAGAAACAGAGAGATACCCAAATTGCTGAAGGGATTTCTGAGGACCATATTAAAGTAATACCGATCATTCGTTTTCACGATCTCCGTCATTTTCATGCATCAATACTTTTAGCAGAAGGTGTGGATCTGGAGACAGTGAGCAGAAGACTCGGCCATGCCAGGACATCAACAACAGCTAATATCTACTGCCATCCTGTGATGGGAAGAGATGCTATGGCATCTGACACAATTGAAAATGTCCTTATTAAAAGGGCATATTTGGTGAATAATTGAATTGGGTCTTGTTTGGGTCTTACTTTTTCTCCAGCTTTTGTCCTAAATTCAGCACATTGACTGATTAGCAGGAAGATCGCATGGTGAACGTCGGAGAAGTGATAAATGTCTGGAAACACCGCAATGCCAGCCGTTTCAGGGCAAAACAAAAAGCACCCTTGCGGATGCTTGATGCCTGGTGGGAGGAGGTGGATTCGAACCACCGAAGTCGTAGACAACAGATTTACAGTCTGCCCCCTTTAGCCACTCGGGAATCCTCCCATATATGAAATTGTGGTGGGCCTTCAGGGACTTGAACCCCGGACCGACCGGTTATGAGCCGGCTGCTCTGACCAACTGAGCTAAAGGCCCATATTTGGTGCACTCAGTTCGAACCGAGGCGACAAATGGGATTATAGTCAATGCGCCATGAGCTTGTCAAGGCTTTTTTGCCAGGAGTGTTGCTGTAATGTATCACAGGCGTATTGCCTATATCAGGTGATGAGCCGTTCCACGCTCCAGATGGCCAGGCCGGCCAAGATGGCTATGACAAAGGCGACCAGGTGAAGAGCGCGCTGCGACAGGCGCAACTGGACGTTCCCGATAAATTTTGAATCGCCGATCAGGGCGATGGAGCAGGCCGCCAGGGCAGCGAAGGGCAACGCGCCGGGACTGCCTGCCAGATTGAAGTATAGGGTTGTGAAAACAAGCGATGCTCCGGTTCCGGGGATGAGGCCGATTAAAGCGCCGACCAGGATGGCTAAAAGAGCATTGCCGGCAAAGATCCTGGCGATCTGATCGGGTCCGATGGCTGTGACTGCGACCTGTACCAGAAAAGTCAACAGGAAAATCAGGAGGATGATGCTTGAACATGTTTCAGCCAGATCGCCGACGGCGTCGCCAGTGTCCTCGAATTCATGCTCGAAGATCTTGCCGAACTCACGGGTGGTCAGGCGGACGACCAGGCGATACATGACGATGATGAACAGGGCAATCATGGAGATCCAGGAGACAAACGGGATACCCAGAGCCTGTAGTTTACTTTGATCAAACCAGCCATAGCCGGAAAACAGCAGCAATACCATCTGGAGGATGAAAGCACAGGCGAAGAAGATCCAGAAAGCCCTGCCCATCTTATGATATCGGAACTGGTGAAGCTTGTGCCGGAAGCGGTCCGGAAGAGCGTGGAAATTTTCATCAGCTTCAACTACATCGGGATTCTCATTGGCTGCCAGGTCTCGTTCCAGCCAGATTGACGCCTTCTTTTGCCAGGCCGGCCAGCTGTTGAGCAGGCCGCCTGCTCCTAATGCAAGAAGGAGCTTAATGGCAGCGATTGTCAGCCAGGCAAGCGGCTGATAAGAGAGGATAATATAGGTCGCTTCTTCGCCGATACCGATGATGCCGCCCAGTAGAGACCCAGAACGGATACTGCGGCGGCGATAGATGCTGTACTGGAACAGCAAGGTGCCATCCACCGGAATCAGCGCCAATCCCGCCATGATAATCGGCCTGTCGAGCTTTTTGCGTTCGATCAGACGACGCAGGTCATCGCCTTTTTTGTAATCGATGATGCCGAAAAGCAGCATAAGGACAGCCATGATCGAACCGACTTCGAAGATCGCAGTATAAGCGCTGTGAAAGGCAATGGTGAAAATTTCGTCGATCATGGATGTCTCCTTTCCCAAGATTTGCCGCGGCTCAGGGATAGCTAAGGAACAAGGAGAAAGACCAGGCAATTTATTAGCTGTCCCTAACTTGTCCGAAAAAAGCAAATGCCAGCCGGTTTTCCCGACTGGCCTGGTTGGTGGTGGGGATGAAGGGAGTCGAACCCTTACGACCCTTCGATCGACAGATTTTGAGTCTGTTGCGTCTGCCAATTCCGCCACATCCCCGCTGATGCTACGGTCACATCATCTTAACAAGGTTCTTGCATTCTGTCAATTGATCGGGTATGCTTAGTAGCAAAGAAACCTTTTAACGAGTCCTGTGAGGCTGGAAGGGTAAGATAAGAACCATCGGGCTGATCTTTGATCAGACTGCTGTGCAAGCTTGTTTGGCCTTCCATGCTGAAATGGAAGGCTTTTTTGCAGGTTTAATGGCAGGAGGGATGACCATGAACAAGCCGCCCAAAGCGATCCTGATGGATGCAGCCATGATTGACCGGGCCCTGACCCGCATCGCCCACGAGATTCTCGAAAAGAACAAAGGCCATGCTGACCTATATTTGATCGGCATTCAGCGCCGGGGCGTCCCCCTGGCTGAACGCATCGCGGCGAAAATCGGCGCCATTGAAGGTGTCGCACCGCAGGTCGGCATCCTCGACATCACTTTCTACCGAGACGACCTGAGCATGCTGGCCGAACACCCCGTTATCAATAATACGTCCTTGCCGTTTGCCATCCAGGATAAAAAACTGGTCCTTGTCGACGATGTCCTCTACACGGGGCGAACTTGCCGTGCGGCGATCGAAGCACTGTTTGACCTGGGTCGGCCCAGTCAGATTCAACTGGCCATCTTGATCGACCGCGGTCACCGCGAGCTGCCGATCAGGGCCGACTATACGGGCAAGAATGTGCCGACTTCGCACAGCGAGGTTGTCCATGTCATGCTGCAGGAGATAGACGGACAGGATGGCGTCGTGCTCAGCGAGCTGGAGCAGAAAGGTTGATCGCATGCAACTCAGTCAAAAAGACCTCCTGGGCATCCAATCGCTCAGTGCAGAAGAAATTATCCTGATCCTCGATACCGCGGATACCATGAAACATGTGCTGTCGGCAAGCAGCAAGAAGACTGCCCACTTGCAAGGAAAGTCGATCATCACGCTGTTTTATGAAAACAGCACCCGTACGCGGCTGTCTTTCGAGCTGGCCGCCAAGTACATGGGAGCGGCATCTGCCAATGTCTCGTCGTCCGGCAGCAGTGTCAACAAAGGCGAAACCTTGATCGACACAGCCCGCACAATCGACCAGATGGGGACAGACATCCTGATCATACGCCATCCGCAGTCCGGTGCGCCGCATCTGATCGCGCCGATACTGCGCGCCTCTGTCATCAATGCCGGCGACGGTATGAATGAACATCCCACGCAGGCTTTGCTCGATCTGCTGACCATGCGCCAGGCCAAGGGCAGGATCAAGGGGCTGCGCGTCGCCATCGTCGGTGACATCCTGCACAGCCGGGTCGCCCGGAGCAATCTCTGGGGACTGGTCAAACTGGGTGCGGAAGTTCGCCTGGCGGCGCCGCTCACATTGTTGCCACCAGGAATGGACCAGCTCGGTGCCGTCCTCTGCCCGACTGTTCAGGATGCGGTTCGTGATGCCGATGTGGTCATGGGCCTGCGTATCCAACTGGAACGCATGAAAAAGGCGCTGTTTCCCTCAATCAGTGAATATGCCCGCTTTTTCGCCCTGGACCAGAAGATGCTGGGCCTGGCCAGTCCGGACGCCATCGTCATGCATCCGGGACCCTGCAACCACGGCGTCGAGATGCCGACCGTCGTCTATGACAGCAATCAATCGGTCATTCAGGAACAGGTGACTAACGGCGTCGCCGTGCGCATGGCCATCATGTACCTGCTTACATCGAGGAGGAATGTTGCGCTATGAGAATTGAGATCGTCAATGGAATAGTCCTCGATCCGGCAACCGGATCAGACAGTATTGTTGAAAGATCAGTTTATATCGAAGACGGACTGCTGACAGACGTGCTTTCTGCGGCTGCAGACCGGGTGATTGACGCCCGCGGCCTTCATGTATTCCCAGGACTGATCGACGCGCACTGCCACCTCAGGGATCCGGGTTATGAATACAAAGAAGATATTGTCAGCGGTACAAAAAGCGCAGCCAAAGGCGGTTTTACCGCGGTTGCCTGTATGCCGAACACGCTGCCGGTCTGCGATCATGCGGCACTGGTCCGCTATATCCGGGAAAAAGCTGATCGTGAAGGTTACGCGCGTGTGCTGCCGATCGGTGCGGTCAGCAAAGGGCAGCAGGGCAGGGAACTGGCTGAAATCGGCCTGATGGCGGAAGCCGGCATCGTGGCGATCTCAGATGACGGCCATCCGGTTGAAACGGCAGACCTGATGCGCAAAGCGATGCTCTATGCCAGCCAGTTCGGACTTGTGGTCATCTCACATTGCGAGGACATGAGCCTTTCAGAGGGCGGACACATGAATGAAGGTATATGGTCGACGATCCTCGGCCTGCAAGGCATCCCGGCAGCTTCCGAATCGATCATGGTCGACCGCGACTGCCAGCTGGCGGCCGCCACCGGCCTGCCGGTCCACATCGCCCATGTCAGCAGCCGCGAGTCGGTGCGCATCATCCGGGACGCCAAGTCGCGCGGTATCCCGGTGACGGCAGAGACCTGCCCTCATTATTTTGCCCTGACAGAGGCTGCCTGCAACGGATTCAACACCAATGCCAAAATGAATCCGCCTCTAAAAACAGCTGACGATGTCGAGGCTGTCATTGAAGGGCTCGCTGATGGGACGATCGATATCCTTGCAACCGACCACGCGCCGCACCACAGTGATGAAAAAGACCTCGAGTTTGCCCTGGCGATGAACGGGATTGTCGGCTTTGAAACAGCGCTTGGCCTCGGTTACACCATCCTGGTTAAAACAGGCCGTCTCAGTCTGTGTCAGTGGCTCAGAACCATGACCACCCGTCCGGCGGCACTGCTGAAACAACCGCTTGGTACGCTCGAAGCAGGAAAACCGGCTGACATAGTCCTGGTGGATCTTGAGAACACCTGGCGATTCGATCGCGAACAGATGGCGTCAAAAGCCCGCAACACGCCGTTTCACGGCATGTCGCTCTATGGTCGCGCCATGCTGACCATCTGTGAGGGGAGGATTACACATGATGAACTTTGCTGACCGTCTGCATGATGCGATACTGAAAACAGAGAATCCGACGGTTATGGGTCTGGATCCGCAGCTCGACTTTGTTCCGGAAGCACTGCTGTCCGCCTTTCGCGAAGCCTGCGATGATGCCGGTCTGGCTACCGGTCTGGCGATCAGCGAATTTAACCGGCGACTTCTGGATGCTGTCGCCGGCGTCATACCGGCCGTCAAGCTCCAGTCAGCTTTCTATGAGCAGTACGGACTGCCCGGTCTCGACGCGCTGCAGCAGACAATTGCTTATGCGCGCAACAAAGGCTTTCTGGTCATCGTCGACGCCAAGCGCAATGATATCGGCAGCACTGCTGCGGCGTACGCCCGCACGTTTCTGAATGAGGCAGTCCTGATCGACGGCACCAAACGGGCCGCGTTCGCCGCGGATGCGGTCACGTTGAATGCTTATCTGGGCATTGACGGCATCCAGCCCTTTCTCGATTGCTGCGGGCAGGGGAAAGGGGTATTCATTCTCGTCAGGACCTCGAACCCGTCTGCCGGCGATTTACAAGATCTGGAACTGGCCGACGGCCACAGCGTCTGTGAAGCCATGGCCGACCTCGTTTCGGTCTGGGGAAAGAACCTTATCGGCAAGAGCGGGTATTCGTCAGTCGGCGCCGTTGTCGGTGCGACCTGGCCTCAGCAGGCTGAATCATTGCGCCGGCGCATGCCGCACACCTTTATCCTCGTCCCCGGTTATGGCGCCCAGGGTGGGACAGCAGATGACGCCGTGCGCGGCTTTGGCCAGGATGGCCGCGGGGGTATCGTCAATGCCTCCCGCAGCTTGATGGCTGCCTGGAAGAAACACGGAATGGACCATGACCTCTTTGACCTGGCAGCGAGAAAGGAAGCCCTGTCTATGCGCAAGGCCCTGCAAAAGGCTCTTGAACAGTTTGTGTGATCAGGTGTATAATATGCAGATGAATGTATAATTACATAAAAACATGTATATAAATACATCGAAACAGACAGGAGTGAAAAAATGCCGAAAATAACGGATATTCAGCGCATTATGGTTATAGGATCCGGACCGATTATTATTGGTCAGGCCGCTGAGTTTGACTATGCCGGCACCCAGGCCTGCCGTGCGCTGAAAAACGAAGGATATGAGGTTATACTGGTCAACAGCAATCCTGCGACCATCATGACTGACACGAATATGGCGGATAAAGTTTACATTGAGCCGCTGCACATTGACATGATCGAGAAAATCATGATTAAAGAAAATGTTCAGGGGCTTCTGGCGACACTCGGCGGACAGACCGGTCTCAACTTCGCCATGGAGCTATCTGAAAGCGGATTTCTGGAGAAGCATGGCATCCGGATGCTTGGCACACCGGCTGAGGGGATCAAAATGGGCGAAGACAGGGAGGCTTTCAGGGCCGCCATGTTGCGTATCGATGAACCCTGCATACCATCTGGTATCGCAACAAACCTTCAAGAAAGTTTGGATATGGCCGATTCGATCGGTTATCCGGTCATCGTGCGCCCGGCATTCACCCTGGGCGGAACCGGCGGCGGCATCGCGGCCGATCCCGAGCATCTGCGTGAAATTGTGCCGGGCGGCCTTGCGGCAAGCAGGGTTCACCAGGTGCTGATTGAACGGAGTATCGCCGGCTGGAAAGAAATCGAATTTGAGGCGGTTCGCGATGCCCGCGGCAATGCCATCAC
>JAWSUP010000166.1:0-6904 GCA_033549405.1 Bacillota bacterium
AGGATTTACTGGCTGAAAGCCAGTGGGTTTAAACCAGTTGCTTGTTAACTAAATACGAAATTATTATAGTATTACCATTGTGCAATTGCTTTTATAATCGTCATATAGATACTAGTATCATGGATTAGAAGGCAACAATTGAAAACGGAGGAAGTGTGAGTATGGTAAAATCAAAACAGTTTGCCAGGCTACTTTGTTTAGTGCTGATCGTTTCGCTGATCAGCCTGACAGCAGCCTGTACCCAAACAGAAACCACAGAACCCGCAGGAACAACAAAAGCGCCAGATGGCACCACAACGACTGGTACAACACAACCGACGGAAAAAGAGCCCGTTACATTAACTATATTTTTGGACGCTCCCGATCGCTACAACGGTGAATGGGAATGGGGCGATGACCCGGTATCCGCGCACATCACGGAATTGACTGGTATCAGCCTTGACTATGACTACGCGACAACGGACGGCGGTGAACAGCTCTCCACGATGCTGGCCTCAGGGCAAGGCCTGCCTGATCTTATTCATACGGGCAGTGAATCACGTGCTAATATGATTATTTCTCAGGGATTCGCCATGTCACTCAACAAGTTGGCCGACGAGTATAATCCCGAATTTTACCAAGTGTGTCCCGAAGACTTCATCCTGATTTTCCAGGATGAGAACGGAGATATCTACGCCCCGCCGCAAGGCTTTTTTGGTAATGTCACACCGGAAGACGACATCAAAGCCCCGATGACTGTTGCTGGCATCAATGTTAATATGCCGATTTACGAAAAATTGGGTGAGCCAGCGATGGATACATGGGATCAGGTTTATGATGTGCTCCTGGCCGCAAAAGACGAAGGTTTAACATTTCCGCTCTACATGGACGAGAAATACATAAAAGGAGTCGCAAATTCACCGACGAATGCTGTGCAGATGATCACGAAATGCTTTGGCGGTCCGAGTACGATTTGGCCCCAATCCGATGACTCTGTTTTGGTTAATGTCCGTGCTGATGAATACCGCGAAGCAATCAAGTATCTCAATAGATGTTACCGGGCTGATTTGCTCAATCCTGAAAATTTCACAATTTCAACCGATGAAGTGTATTTTGACATCGCCGAGGGTGGCATGATTTTCATGCACCTGGGCCATGGCTGGAATATTTACCGTGCGACCAAGGTCGGACAAACAGCCGACGCCATTTACTGGCCGGTTGAATTCCCGGCAGGTCCTGGCGTTAATTCTGATGACATCAAGTTTAAAGATTACGATGCGTCAACGGTCAGCTCATATGCAGGCATGTTCGTCACCAAAGATACGGAGTATCCAGACCGGTGTATCGACTACATCACCTTCCTGCTGAGCGACGAAGGACAAATGCTCCAGCGCGAAGGCCTCGAGGGCATCTCCTATAACATGGTAGACGGTCTCATGGTTTACACTGAAGAACGCGTACGTCTTGAACAGGAAGATCCCAACGCGCCAGCCCTTGTACAGGGACTGCGTCATCCGGCGATTGCGTTATCCGTTATGTCACGAGTCAACGCGATGTTCCGCTATATCCGTGGCGAATCACAGCCAACCTATGGTCTGTGGTGCGAGATCCAGAGGGGTCATACAGCTAACGAGCGCATTTACTCCTTGACAGAATCACTGCGTGATGAAGATGATATCGTCCTCAGGACTAAGGTGCTAGATGTCTGGGCGGAAGCACAGCCCTTGATGATCCTGGCAGAATCAGAAGAAGAATGTGTCGCTGCCTACGACAAATGCATCAAAGATATGGAACAGGCCGGACTCAAAAATCTTGAGACGATCTATTCCGAACGCTACAAGATGTGGAAAGATCGCGGCATCACACTGCCTGAAGGCAAGTACTATCCATAGTTTATCGCATCATGAGACGGCAACAAGAATCTGCGTATCAAGCCAAGGATCCTCGCAGATGAAGATGAACACACAGGAAGCTGCAACACACGTTGCAGCTTCCTGAGTAAAATTGCCGAAAGGACAAACATATGATCAATAGCACGATACGAAATAGAACACCATTTTTCCGGCAATTCTGGAAACAGCGATACTTGCAGTTGATGATCATTCCGGTCATTATCTGGTTATTCCTATTTAAGTATCTGCCCATCCTGGGTGTTCAGATTGCGTTCAGGAATTACCGCTTCGTTGATGGGATCTGGGGCAGTTCATGGACTGGATTGGAAAATGTCAGGGAAGTCCTATCCGATGTAAATATTTACCGTGTGACACGCAACACACTGGGCATCAGCTGGCTCAAACTGATTTTCAATTTCCCGATGCCGATAATTTTCGCCCTGCTTTTGAATGAAGTCCGAAACGTCCGGTTTAAACGCGTTGTTCAGACAGTCAGCTATTTCCCGCATTTTATTGCCTATTCTATTGTTGCGGTTATGATAACCCTCTGGCTTTCTCCCTCAGCAGGCTTTGTCAATGAAGTGTTGGTTGGTTTGGGACTAGTCGATAAACCTATCCTCTTTCTTGGCCGAGCTAACATGTTCTGGTGGATCATTGTTGTTGTCGATATCTGGAAGAACATTGGATGGGGTTCGATCATTTACCTGGCTGCGATCACCGGCATCGACCAGAATCTTTATGAGGCGGCCACCGTCGATGGGGCAGGGCGATTCAAGCAAATGCTTCATATCACTTTGCCGTCCATCCGGCCTACCATTGTCGCCCTGTTCATTCTACAGGTCGGGAATATTTTTCATGGCGCAAATTTTGATCTGTGCTACCTCCTGGGTAATACACTCAATATTACGCGCTCGGACATCCTTGATACCTATGTTCTGCGTATGGGTATTTCACTGGGGCGGTTTTCGTACGCGACGGCTGTTGGGCTCCTGTTAAGTTTGATTTCCATGAGCCTGGTGCTGGCGGCTAACACCATCAGCAAGAAAACACTGGGGGAGGGATTGTTTTAAATGGCTTCATCAAATAGCACGATAATAACAATAAACAAACGGAAAATTGATCCCTTCCAGGTATTTCTGATGGTCATTTTAGTCATGATCACCTTTGCTATTGTCTATCCTTTTTATAATGCTGTCGTCCTTTCTCTCAATGATGGTATGGATGCGCGTTACAACGGACCTGTCTATTTTTGGCCACGCGTGTTCACTCTGGACAATTATGCTAAAGTGTTTAGCACACCAATATTCCTAATAGCAGCAAGAAATACGGTTGCGCGAACCATTCTGGGCACGGTCCTGTCGTTGTTTGTCACTGCGATGTTTTCATACGCTTTGATCCACAAAGAGGTTAAATTTCGAAAGTTTTATATCATTTTTGCCCTTGTGACCATGTATTTCCGGGGTGGATTGATTCCCACATTTTTAGCCTACCGAAATCTCGGCCTTTATAATAATTTCCTTGTTTATATTATGCCCTGGGCCTTGAATATGTTTTATGTTTTAATCAGCATGACCTTTTTCCGCGCGATACCCAAGGATCTTGAAGAAAGTGCGTTTCTTGACGGTGCGAACGAGTTTCAGATCTTTTTACGGATTATCATACCGGTATCAACTCCGCTTTTGGCGGCGCTGGCGATCTATGTCGGTGTTTTTCACTGGAACCAATGGTTTGACAGCATGATTTACACCAATGATGAAAACCTGGAAGTCCTGGCGCTCCAGTTCGCCAAGATGGTATTGAACCAGCGATACCTCGAAAATGCGGCTGAACTGGAAGGGGTTGACGTCGAATCGATGTTGAGTGCCGGAGGTGCGACATCCATGTCGTTACAGGTCGCGTCACTTGCGATTACGACATTCCCGATTATGGTCATCTATCCCTTCCTGCAAAAATACTTTGTTAAAGGAATTATGCTGGGTTCCGTTAAAGAATAATAGACTGAAATGATTAATGACAAGACAGTGAAAATATATACTAATCAGGAGGATTTAAAATGAGTGAAAAACTGAATATCGGCATCGTCGGTTGCGGCCGCTTTGTCCAGAACTTCATCCCGCTGTTTCAGGCGCACCCTTATGTTGCGTCCGTTTCGCTGACGGATCTGCTTCCAGAAAGAAGCGCCGCTCACGCAGAAAAGTTCGGTATCAGTGAGATTTATGCCTCTTTCGAGGAGATGCTGAAAAGCAAAACAGTCAACGCTGTGGCCATTTTCACCCAGCGCCATCTGCACGGTCCGCTGACAATCGCTGCGCTCAAGGCTGGAAAACACGTCTACAGCGCCGTCCCAATGGCTTCAAAAGCAGAGGAGATCGCCGAGATAGTCGATCTGGTTCGCAAAACCGGCCTGACCTTCTCGATGGGTGAGACCGGCCATTATCGGCCTTGCAGCATCTTCTGCCGACAAAAACTGAAATCAGGAGAGATGGGTAACTTTGCTTATGGTGAGTCACAATACAATCATGACATGCGCCACTTTGATTATAAATATTCCGGTGGAGAAAACTGGAAGCAAGTGGCAGGTGTCCCACCCATGCTCTATCCGACCCACTCAACCGGCATGATCCTTTCGGCGACAGGATCGTGGGCCAGAAGAGTGGCTGCCTTTGGCTATGTGGACCAGGTCGGCGACGATATTTTTGGTAAAGGGAAAAATTTATGGGACAACCCATTCTCCAACACCACAGCCCTGCTCTACCTGAACAACGGCGGTATCGCCCGTATCAACGAGAACCGCCGCATCGGCTGGTATGGCCCGATGTCTTACATTACTTCTTTCCATGGGACAAAGGGCTCCTATGAGAGCTCGATCGCCCAGCACACCTATGTCAGGCTGGACGGCCAGGATGCCATTTACGAAGATGTCGGTCCATTGCTCAATCCATTTGAAATGCAGAAGCACCAGGAAGAACCGGATTTCGGACAGGGTGTTGTCTCCAATAAATGGTGCAGCACCTTTGCCCCTATACAAAACCAGAAACGGCTCCCAGAAGCCTATATCGGGATGCATGACGGACACGGCGGCACCCACAAGTTCATGGCTGATGATTTCTGTAAGGCCGCTTACACAGGCAAACTGTCGCCGACCAACGTATGGGTGGCCGCCCGTTATAATCTGCCCGGCCTGATCGCACATGAATCGGCCCTGCGCGGCGGCGAAACCATGACCGTTCCGGATCTCGGCGATTCACCTGTCGGATTGGAAGTCATGGAATCAGACATTTAGCTTGCCGGCGAATATGACATATACGCACTTAGACGCACAAACAGCCGCTCAATCTTGAAGATGGAGCGGCTGTTCACTGGTGACTTGGTTTTGGCATGTTTAGAAGTTGGGCATGTTATACAAAATTTCGTTGCCGGTTATTATTCCTCCAGCAGACCCCAATCTGCCGGTGGATCACCAAAATCAGGCACATTCAACGCTTCATTGTTCTGCATGGCGGACTGATGTGCCAGGATGCCCGGCAGCATATAACGGGCTGCTGCCCAGGCATGTACCGGCGGCAATTTGTTTTCCACTACGGCTCGTACAAAATCGTGCACCAGCAGCTTGTGTGTGCCCATGTGGCCGTTATCAAGACCCTGGAACGCCTTGGGCAGTCGTTTTGATTTTTCGAACTGCACTTCTGACAGGTCATCGTGATAACCGCCATTGGCCATTTTCTGGATGGCGGCATTTTTGTCAGACTCCTGGTTGAAACCATACGGGTTGATCCGTTCGCTGACATCGGTCAGGATCGCACGGGAACCCATTTCATCGACGAAGACATAACGGCCGGCACTGCCTTCATAACCGCCTTTTGTCCCGTACATGCACTGGATGTGCGAACTCGGCTTGCGCCAGCCGATGCGACGGTATTCGTTGATGCGGATGATCCCGCCGTTACTGAGCTGCATCACTGCGGTCTCATTGCTGAACGGATTGTCCCACAGGTTCTTACCCTCAGCAAATATGTCCGGGTCGACAGTGTCGCGGAAACCATAGCAGGACACGCGGGTGACATGGGCATCCAGTGCTGAGAGCACCATGCCGACCGAATGTGTCGGATAGAGCATGGGCGGGATGCCAGCCACTGTTTTCCAGCCATCGCCGCTTGCCTGCTCGAATGCCTTGTAGCCGCGTTTGAAACCTTCATAGAACCCGTGGGCCATGTCGTGGTAATACTGTGCCTCACCATAAACAAAATCACCCATGCGGCCGGCACGGTACATTTCGCGGCAGAACATGGCGCAGGGGTAGTAATAACAGGTCTCCCCCATCATATACATCAGGCGGGTCTTCCTGACCAGATCGAGAATCTCGCGGATCTCATCCACCGTACTCGCGATCGGGACTGCACTGTAGATATGTTTGCCGGCCTTGAGTGCTTTAATGACCATCGGGCCATGCATGTAGCGCGATGTAAACAAGGCGATGCAATTCAAGTCTTTCCCTTTTTCCAGCATTTCGTCAAACGAATCATAAACCTCCGTGATGCCGAATTTAGCCGCAGCTTCTTCGCGACGTTCCTGGACCAGTTCTGCCAGCGCGACTGTTTCAACATCAGGATGAGCCTGAAAAAGCGGGATGAAACCCTTCGAAAAACCGACGCCGACCACACCAATTCTCAGTTTCATAAACGGGCCTTCTTTCTCATTACGTGTTTGGGCATGTCCAGATTGTTGCAGCTCTTCTTATCATACCAGAGCGCCGTTCTTCTGCAGCTGTTTCCTCAAGCGGGCAACATCCAAATGCCGCGGATCGACTGAATCAGCCAGGGCGAGTGCCGCAGCGGTCCCAGCAGCTTCACCCAGGGCAAAGCAGGTGCCAATGACCCGAACGCTTGCCATGGCAATATGTGTCGCTGAGATACAGCGACCGGACACCAGGAGGTTATCGATTTTCTGCGGCACCAGGCAACCATACGGGATGTCATAGTGGTCATTTTCCCGTAAAAATGGCGCCGGCGCCAGCTGGTCACGGCAGCTCAACT
>JAWSUP010000166.1:6914-9017 GCA_033549405.1 Bacillota bacterium
ACCCTGAAATTCGTCGACCCTGCATTGCTCAGAGCAGAGCGACGTCCGGGCGTTCCATGGTGTGATGTTACCCAATGGGCAATGGACATCGACCCACCAGCAACCCTTGGTGATGCCGGTTTCGGGGTGCTTGACCGTCTGGAGGACATCCGCGTCAGTAAGCCGATAGTCTCCATGGATCTGCCTTGTCTCGCGCACGCCGACGGTAAATGGGAAATCAATCAGGTAAGCGTTCTCAAAACCGGGAACCTTTTCCTTGAGGAAATCCATCATGTCCATGGTATCGCGGCGGATCTTCAGTTCAGCATGCGTCAGATGCATCACGTTCGTTCCATCGCCTGCCGCCCGTGTGGTATCTGGCGTCATCTCGTTGTCGCGGATCGTCGATCCGACTTCATCGACCCATCCGGTGCTGCGGCAATGCAGCCGGCCTGCCTTGATCGCTTCGGACACCAGCTGATTGCCAAAATCGATTTCTTCGCGCGTCCGGGCTCTGACGTTGCCGATACGAAAGCGTGTCCCCATCGACTGTGTCAGTCCGTCGGCCTTACGACCTTTAGAAAAAGGAACACCGCTGAAGGCGGCTACATCGGCATCTCCGGTCGCATCAATAAAGATTTTTCCGGTGACTGCCTGGCGTCCTGACTTGCTTTCCACGATTACCGCCTCGATGCAGCCATCCTTTACGATGGAGCCGACCGCCCAGGCATGCAGGATGATCTTGACGCCGGCGTCAAGGCAGATGTCGTCGCACACGATCTTGAACAGCTCCGGGTCGAACCGGATGGCATCCCAGTCCATCTGCTCATCGTCATAAGCACCGCCTATTTTCTGCAGACGGCGCACCAGTTCAATGGGAATGCCCCCCAGGATCAGGTGCTCAGCTGTATTGATGTGCGCCTTCTTTCCCGGAGCATAGCGGCCTTCGACCGGTGCGTAGCCGAAGAATGGGCCCATGAGGCTGGTCGTCGCCAGCCCGCCCAGCACGCCGTAGCGCTCGATGATAACGGTTTTTTGTCCGGCCCTGGCAGCTGCTACAGCCGCTGGTATCCCCCCGGGACCGCCGCCCAGGACGATGACATCGGCATCTGCCAGTACATCCAGTTCGCGTGCCGGTTCAATCAGCTTGTTGTTCATCAGCAAAATCCTCCCTCAGTGTATGCGCCGCACAATCCATAACGCATGCTTGATGCCTTTCGCATTCTTGATCCATTCTCGCATTCTATCTATTTCGCAATGTCCCTGACTATTCTCGACATTTTCTCTCGTGACGGACCCGTCCTTGCCTGTATTGACTGTATCAAATATAATGGGCCTGATGAATAGCTTTTTTCGATATAAAACTTGCAAAATCCGTCGAGGAACTGTTTATGCCTGATGAGCTGGTCATACTGGACTCGCAAAAGTATCCGCACTACATATCCAGCGGTTATCGCATCTTTGATGCTGGCAAACGGCATGTCGATCGCAGGATCGACATCTGTGTCCTGGTCTTCGTGCTTGAAGGAAAACTGTATTTTTCCGAAGAAGGGCAGGCCAATGAACTGAACGCCGGACAATGGTACATTGAACGCCCCGACAGACTCTTCGAGGGTCATCGCCCCGGTCCGCCTGTCCATTTCTATTTTGTCCACTTTTCGGCACTTCAGACCGGTACCGGTTCAACAGGCTTTCAACTGACAGATCCCGGCAGCTACAATACGCCGGCTCAGGGGCTTGTTCACCTGCCGGTCAGCGGTTCTTTCGATCCCGATGTATTCACGCCCATATTTGATCGGCTGGAGCAGATCAGGCAGACAACGCCCAATCATCTATTTCTGTTTCAAAGTGTATTTCTGGAACTGTTATCGGTCTTGACAGACTCAGTCTATCCGGTGACCGATCCGGACAAACAGCTGGCCAGGGATATTGTGGACTACCTGACAATCCACTACCAGTCTGAAATCCGCATCGCTGAACTGGGCAGCCGGTTCCATTTTTCTGCCGATTATCTGGCGCGCCTGATGCGCCGGCACATCGGCATCAGCCCCAAAGCCTATCTGCAGCAGCTGCGACTCAAACAAGCCATGGAACTTTTACATCATACGGATTATCCGGTCGAAC
>JAWSUP010000167.1:0-8957 GCA_033549405.1 Bacillota bacterium
ACCGCTGTAGCAGAAACAATCGAGCACCGTTTTGCCGGGAACATAAGCGCGCAGACGGTCGTGATTGGCTTTCTGGTCAAGAAAATAACCCGTTTTCTGCCCATGCGCAAGGTCAACTGCCAGGCTAAGGCCGTTTTCGCGAATAATCACCTGATCGACATCATCTCCGAGGCACACTTTCCTGTAAAGCGGTAAGCCCTCTTTTAAGCGGATGGGTTCGTCGTTTTTTAGGATCAGGCGCTTTGGTTTCACCGTTTCTATCAAAGTGGCGATGATAAGGTCCTGCCAGCGCTCCATGCCCAGTGCCAGGATTTGCAAAATGACCGTGTCGCCAAAAAGGTCGGCAATAACACCCGGCAGGCGATCAGCTTCGGCAAAGATCAGCCGGTAGCTGTCAGTATCCGGGCGCTTATGCAGCTGGCGGTACAGCACAGCGGCAGATATCCGGTCTCTGATCATTTCTTCATCGATCGGTTCGCGGCGATGGGTCAGCAGCCGGACGGCAATCATGGAGCTGGGATTATAAAAGCCGCAGCCAAGATGGCGGCCTCGGCTGTCTTGAACAGTTACCAGATCACCGGGCAGCGGTTCGTTATCGACATGCTCTTGCCAGGTGCGCATGTCAATCTGGTTGCGATAGATCCAGGGATGCCCGTCAGCAGACGCTTTCTGTTGTCCTGACAGTAAAGACAGCTGTTTCATGGAACGCGCTGAACCGGCGGTTCGGCTGCTGGCTTTTTTGAAAAGGCCGATTTGGCGCCGCTCTGGAGCATAAAGATCATGCGCTTCAGGCGATGACGCTGGCGATCCTGAAACCAACGATGTGTGTGCGGCTGAAGCGTACGGTCGGCCGGATAGAACAGGCGAAACTGTCGGGTCGCCAACAGCAGAACGCCAAGCGTGCCGCCTTTGAACTTGCCGAGAAAGTTGACGACACCAGCCCCGCAGGATGCCACTTCTTCAGCCTCCTGCATGCGGGTTACAATAATGAGGACATTGCGTTTGGACCGCTTTTCATCTTGGCTGCGGATATAGCGGATACAGTCCTGGAGCAACTGGTCGATCATGAAAACATTGAGCGGTTCATGTTGCAGAATAATAACCCGGTCATATTTCCAGCGCATCATGAAAGAAAAAAGGCGTCTGCGCGCATAAACCCGGCCGACCAGATGGCTGTCTGTTTCGAGCTGATAGCGTTTGTTCAGCAAAGCAGCTTCGTAATCGACCAGTAAAGTCTCAGTCGGGATTTCTTTGCGATGCAGGCGATAACGATGGCGTTTCATCAGGCGTTTCAGACTGGCCAGATCACCCGGATCATAACGCTCCAGGTCATAGGTCGACAGGACGTGGCTGATTGTAACAAGGCACAACAAGGCATAGATGACCATTATGCTGCGGATAAGCCAGAGGATGAAGACTGAAGACTCAGCAAACGGCAGCAAGTCAAGCCGGCCATAAAGCCAGTAAAGGGCATAGCCGAATACAGCCAGGTACAGGACCGGTAAAATGACATCGCGGCGCAGCCAATGTCGTCGCTTCATGAATCGCCTCCGACCGACAAAAAGTCGGATTTCCACCGTCAAGGGGAAATCCGGACTTCTCACCATGTAACTGGACTTTATTTTACCATGAACCGGTTACCTGAACAAGAAAGGCTGACAAGCGCCTGAATTCTGCTCAATATCTGTTAAAGCTGGGAAAAACCTGTTCCGGAGCGATTGCTGGTCGGTGTATATTCCGCAGGAAGCTCCTCTTTCAATGTCAGGACGATGGTCATTTCCCGTCCGTCACGCACAACCGTCAGGGTTATGGTATCCCCTGGCTTCAGTTTGTTCTTTACTGCATTGAGCGCCTCAATCGTCAAGGTTTCTTCACCATTTGCCGTAATGATTATATCCTTAGCCCTGAGGCCTGCTTCAGCAGCTGCACTGCCATTTTCAATTTCAACAATGTAGATGCCTTCTGTCAGCTTGTAGTATTCCGCCATCTGGGCGCTTATGTTGCGTGCAGTTATGCCGATTTTAGGCCGGCCGCGGACATAGCCATATTGAATCAGGCTTTCGATGATGGGCTCGGCATGGTCGATCGGGATAGCAAATCCCAACCCTTCTACGCCTGTTCCCGTATTTTTAGCAGTGTTGATGCCGATGACTTCACCAAACGAATTGAACAGGGCGCCGCCAGAGTTGCCGGAATTGATTGCGGCATCTGTCTGCAGCAAATTCATCTTTTGCGTTCCGCTGCTGCTGCTCAGCGTGATTTCACGATCCAGCGCACTGATGATGCCAGCGGTCACAGTACCGCTCAATTCACCGAGCGGATTACCGATCGCCACTGCCAGTTCACCAACCAGCAAGTCGTCAGAATTGCCAAGAAAGACTGTCGGAAGACCGGTCTCTTCAATTTTGATGACAGCCACATCGTTGCTGGGATCTGTTCCGACCAGGATAGCCGGATATGCGTCGTCATTATCGAGGACGACTGTGATGGTTTCAGCACCTTCGATTACATGGTTGTTCGTAACAATATATCCATCATCAGTAATGATAAATCCCGATCCGGAAGCAGTCGGCCGGTATACCTGGCCAAACATGTCTGTAACAGTCATCTCTGTTGTAATGGCTACGACGGCTGGTTTGCCCTGGGCTGCGATTTCCATGATGGTCAAGGTTTCTTTGCCGTCGACATGGCGGCTGGCAGCGTCAGCCAGGCTGAAATAAGGATTATGCAAATCTGATCCTGTCGTGGTCGATGACGTCTCTGACGTTGTCTCTGCTGTGGTGGTTACTGCAGTCGTTTCACTCGGTTGGGTCGTCTGCTGAGTTTGCCCGGTCGGTTCCGGCCGGTCTTTCATCAGCAGATAGACAGCTGTACCTGTCAGGGCGGAAAACACGACGACTACAGAAAGGACAATGGCGACAATGCCGATCACGCGGGTCGATCGCCTGGGGTCCTTCTGGGGTTTACCGGGTCCTGCCGGAGTCTGCCCTGTGCTTGCATCATGATCCGGATACACATAGGATGTGCTGTTATATTGCCAGCTGGTCGGCTGGTTTTGTTTATTGTCTGATTCATTCATCATGCTCACTCCTCGCTTTATCAGGCTTTAGATCTCTGCCTGTTCGCGGTTTGCTCCGAAATACCCGGACCAAATCGTGTTTATCTCTATATTTGTCCTACTATCTATTTTATACCTTTTATTCTTGATTGCAAAAAGGACTCATTGCAAATGATTTTGATACCGGTGTGACTAAATTGTTACAGCCAGGTAGATTCGACAGGGTTTTTATGTTCTTTCACTGTTTGAAAAGCTGCCAATGTGCGACTGCTTTATCTTTTGCCACGATCAGGGATTTGTGATACACTGGCAACAATCACCCAAACAGAAAGCGAGGCTGGGTTTCTTGAAGCAATACCCGATTGCCCCGGATGGCTGGCCACATATCCTCATCGGTCTTGTCGTCAGTGTCGTGTTGTACTTTGTCCTCCCATGGTTAGCAGTCATCAGTCTCCTGTTGACGTGCTTTTTTTGTTTCTTCTTTCGCAATCCGACCCGCATCGGCCCGGTCGCGCCCGCTGACTTGATCAGTCCGGCTGATGGGAAAGTCATGGCTATTACAAAACTGGACCACGTTGATGACTTGGGGAGTCCGGCTGTCTGCATCACGATATTCCTGTCGCTGTTTAATGTCCACATTAATCGGGCACCGATGTCGGGTGATGTTTTTTGCCGGCGCTATCGACCCGGTAAATACTTGCCGGCATTTAAAAGCCATGCGTCTGACCTGAATGAGCGCAATACCATCGGCATAACTGACGGCAGCCGTAAGATATTGGTGAATCAGATCACCGGTTTCATCGCCCGCCGGATTGTCTGTGACGTGACACCTGGTGACACCCTCAATCAACGGCAACGCTTTGGCATGATCCGTTTTGGTTCTTGCACCGAATTGATCTGTCCGGTAGATGTTATCGTGCTGGCGAAGGCCGGTGATAGGGTCAGAGCCGGTCAGACTGTTCTTGCCCGTTTCACAGCAACTGAAATTGAACCTGAACCTGAGGTGGCTCATGATTCGTAAAAATCTGCCGAATCTGCTCACACTGGCCAATCTGTCTTTAGGCGTGCTGGCTATCCTGGTTGCTGCATCTACAGACAAGATCTCCCTGCAGCGACCAGGTGATGACATCAGCCTTATTTATTTTAGTTGTCTGTTCGTGATGGCCGCAGCTGTTTTCGATCGATTTGACGGTAAACTGGCCCGCAAGCTGGATGCGACAAGTGAAATGGGCAAGCAGCTGGACTCTCTTTGCGACTTGATCTCTTTTGGTGTTGCACCGGCTGTCATCGCCTGGAAACTGCATTTTGCTTATGCAACCCTGTTTTTCCCATTCGGTCGCCTGATTGGTTATGCTCTGGCTCTGGCTTTTCCGATTGCCGGAGCCATTCGTCTTGCCCGTTTCAATCTGCAGGAGGAATGTGATTGCTTCTATGGTATCCCGATCACTCTGGCAGGGTCACTATTAACACTTCTCAACCTGTTCAACACGTTTATGTTTTTGAAATATCGTTTCGGCAAGCTGAATGTTATCGGCTGCATGGTCATGATGGCTATACTAAGCGTTCTGATGGTCAGTAAGATCCAACTGAAAAAAATCTGATTCTGTGAGCAATTAAATAGTGCCGGCAGCATCATGCCTTCAAACAGTCTCTGTCGAATTAATAATCAAGGTTGCGTAACAGTGTGCGATGTGTCACATAATCGACGGCGCGCTGCAATAGTTGAATCAGCGTCAAAAATATCGCTGGCGCAATGGTGGCAACCAGCAGAAGGCCTACAAAGGTCAGCACGACTTGAAGTCCTCCGGCGATGATGCCGACCATCATGCCAACTGCCTGCCCCATGGTCGCAAAGGTCTCTGTCGCCTTGGCTATCGTCTGGTTTATGTAGTCGAGAAGTTCCTGCGGCAGAATATCGACATTGAGGGTGTAAAACGGCAGGACCCACTGATACAAGGCCAGAAATGCGGCAGTCAGTTTGACCAGATGCAAGGCAAGAATCGGCAGTTTGATCAGGATGTTGAGACGATAATAGAAACGGCTGGCAAAAGGGGTTGCCAAAATGAGAAATCCGCATACCAGGATCGGTGCCCAGCGCGGCAGTTGCAACCAGGGCTGAGCGATTGGCGGTGAAAACTGCAGCCAAATATAAGCAACAAAAGCCAGCCAACCGATCAACCAATAAAAACCCGTATGGCGACGGGTCTCATACTCAGTATCACTCCATATGGGGCCCAGTAGAAAGCCTTCTAAGAAGTCCATGCCTCCACCCCGAATCCAATCAGTCTTCTGCCATTCTACCAGAACTTTCTGCATCGGTAAACTATCAGCATTCGGTTGTTCCAACCAAGTTGCTCTGACCGACAACCATTTAGGGTCTGCTAATGGATTTCTAAGGCACTGCTTAGGGACTGATTAGATAAAAAAACAGATGCGGCTGATTTTTTCAATCAGTTCTTTAAGCGGCAGCCAGCAATCCGGTACGGAGCCATAACCGCGGACTTGCCATGTATCATCGGACTGATGAACGGTGATCAGCCAGCTGACAGGATCAAAGCCAGGCTGGTCCGGTGTCCGTTCCTGTGATTCATTCTTCTGCTCAGCTTCGGTTTGCGCAACAATCAAATCGCAAGTCTGTATCAGGTCCCGGATCTCCTGCGCTTGATCATCTGAAATCGTGCGCGTGAAATTATTGCACCATTGCCAGCTGTCCCGCCAGGTCAGGTAACCGCGTTCCAGGTTGACATGCGCATGCAGACTGCCTTTGCGATAGACAATCAATTCGAAGTCCAGACTGACGATGTCTGCTGCTGTCAGCACAATCTGTTTCACCTAACTGTTTTTCATGACGACGCCCTGCACAATATCAGCAACGTCTTCACAGGCATCTAGCACGTTCTCCATGTCATCCAGTATATCCTTCCACTTGATGATGTCAAAGATATTCTCGTGATCCATGAACATTTTTTTGATCGCATCGCGATATTGCCGGTCACCTTCTTCTTCAATCGAGTTAACGGATATGGCCAGTTCATGAATCTTGCTTTTGTTTTTCTTGTATGTCTTGAAGGCAACGAGCAGCTCTACAAGCAGATCGGTTGCCTTGAAAATCAGATCGCCAATCTGCATGGCCTCAGGTTTGATGGCGGTTATATGAAACATGTCGAATCGATTGGCGACATCCTCGATCAGATCTGTAATGTCGTCAATCGATTTGATCAGGGCATAGATATCCTCACGGTCAATCGGCGTGATAAAGGCGATGTTGAGCGCGTCGCACAACCGGTGGGTCTCATGATCGGCCGCATGTTCAAGATCATGAATTTCCCGGGCTTTGCGGGTGACATCCGTGTAATCATGCATCAGGTCAATCAGCCGCTCTGCCGTCTGGTGCGAATAGCGGATTGCCATGATCAGGATGTCGAAATAGTTGGTCTCTTCTTTCTTTCGTGCCATATCAAACCTCTTTCCAGATCAAAACAGCATCAGGCATATTTTTGCCATCAGATAGCCAATCAAACCGCAGCCGGGGAATGTCAGGACCCAGGCCAGGACCATATCTTTCACGACCATCCAATTGACTGTAGATAATCTTCGGGCCGATCCGACACCCATAATGGCTGTCGTCTTGGTGTGGGTTGTACTGACCGGAATGCCGATTAATGATGAGAGCAGCAGACAGCCTGCCGCAGCAAGGTCGGCGGCAAATCCCTGGTAACGTTCCAGTTTGACCATGTCCATACCGACAGCCTTGATAATGCGGTAGCCGCCGGCTGAAGTGCCCAGCCCCATGGTAAGCGAGCACAAAAGGATCAACCAGCCATGAATCTCAAAGCTGCCGTCTGTATTTCTGCCAGCAGCACCGTTAAGAAACAAAGCCAGCATGAAGACACCCATAAATTTCTGCCCGTCCTGGGCGCCGTGCATGAAAGCCATAAAACTGGCACCGAAGATCTGTCCCCTGGTGAAGAACCGCTCAGTGAAAGAGCGTCGGGCATTGCGAAACAGGTACATGATCAACCGGGCAAAAAGAAAGCCGCTGCCAAATCCGAGGATTGAAGATATGCCCAGCCCGATCAGCACCTTAACCCATTCCTGTGGATTAATCGCTGAAAATCCGTTGCCGAGGGCAATTGCTCCGCCGGTAATGCCAGCGATCAGTGCATGGCTTTCACTGGTTGGTATCCCGAAATACCAGGCCGCTGAAGCCCAGACAACAATAGCAAAAAGTGAAGCAGCCAGCACGATGAGCGGCGCCTGTTCAGAACTGCCGCTATCAAAACGCACCATGTTTGAAATGGTAAAGGCCACCTTGGCATTGACCAGGGTCATAAAACCGGCGCCAAGTGTGTTAAAAATGACAGCAAGCACAACCGCCGCGCGGGGCGACAAGCATCGGGTCGAAACAACAGTCGCGATGGCATTCGGCGCATCTGTCCAGCCGTTGACGAAAATAACACCCATGACCAGAACGATACTGATGACAAGTGCTGCTGTTATCATGTCTTCCCCTTAATGAATCGTCACGCTGACGATAACATTACCTCTTGTTCCGACAACAAGGCGATTGTCGAAAACAGCACAGGACGACTCGATATTGCCAGCCTTGTCCCCATTCTGGCCGCGCGTGATCTGCAAGACATCCAGGCGTTCACCGGTCGCACCGTCGATCAGGTGCAATTGTCCGATAGAATCCGGAATGATGATGTAGCCATTGCCGTCGGCATCATAGACATCAACCGGAGAACTCCAGGAATACTGTACCATGTCGTATTCCCAGACTATGCTGCCGTCCGATCGGTCGAAAGCGATGACACTGTTACCGCTGTAGATGCCGTTGGTCATACAAAAGCTGAAGATTACGAGATTGTCCAGCTTCTGTTTACCGATGATAGGGGTTCCCATGACACCGCCGTTGATGTCATCACCCTGGTTGGCCGCATTTTTGGTCCAGCAGGGAACCGATGATTCCCAGAGAATTTCACCGGTCATGGCATCCATTTTATAGACGAAGGCCATACCCATGTAGTTGCCGATGATGTCTTTCTGCCAGTCAACCTCCGTTCCGGTATAAACGGCCAGCTGGTCGCCTTCATGGCTGAGGATCGGCGTTACATCGGAATCATCTTCAAGCTGGCGCGACCAGACCGGTTTCATGGTGTTGAGGTTGACACAATTGAAAATACCGGAGTTGTCGCTGAAATAGCCATAATGATTGTAGATGGCGATCGAACTCTCAATGCCATACAGGGAGAGACCCGGCATCTTGTAGCGGTAAGTCGTGAACTCCGGATCGATCGTTAAACGGGCATTGGCCGCATCAAAGCGTGTATTCATCCGGGCAGTGTAGATCATGCCGTTTTCATTAGGATAGATCAGCGTGTCGGCGTCAGCGTCAAAAATCGGAGACGAATCACAGGCAGCCCACGAGGAACGGTAAGATGGGTCTGCGGAACACTCCTTGTACAGCAAAAGCGACTGGTCGATCAGGTTGTAGACGCGAAAGCCGATGCCGTTGACGTTACTGTTCTTATCGCCCTGGCCGACGTACAGGACTGGATATCCGCGCGGGTCTACACAGGGCGTGCCTTTGATCGGGGCGCCGACCTTGATCGGATCACGGGTCGGCTGCCCGTCATCGATATCAAGAAAATAGATGTAGCCGTCCAGGGTCGCGTAGATGACTTCGACGAGGTCCTCTTTGCTCTTTTTTTCTGGCTTGATATTCATGATGTTGCGCACTGCATCGTCCCATTGAACCAGCAATGGCTGGCCGGTCCAGCCTGTTCCGGTCCAGGAAAAAGACCAGGCAGATGACGGCAGGCTGCCGATGCCCTTCTCCCAGGTTTGCGTCATTTTCTTTTCTGTCATAGACACAAGGCCAAAAGCCGGTGCATTG
>JAWSUP010000168.1:0-8888 GCA_033549405.1 Bacillota bacterium
AGTCGGTAGCGACATAGGACAGGTGTTTTAAAAATAATAAAAGTTCTATGTAGTACTAGGTATCATGTCCATTGTGACTTTGTATGCTGTCTTTTCCAGAAAGAGTGTTAGCTTGACACAACGTCTGGCAATAAAAGATTCCATCAATCATTATTCGTTGGCTAATGTTGTCAAAACATTCTTGCGGATTCTGACGGTGACGATAATTGTTGAAGGTATTGGGGCTGTTTTGATCGCGATTGTTCTCGTCCCACAATACGGGTGGGGAGGAGGCATATGGAGAAGTGTATTCCATTCAATATCCGCGTTCTGTAATGCTGGCTTTGATCTTTTTGGTACAACTGATAATCAATATACCAGTTTATCAACATACCAGACAAATGGACTTATGCTGCTTGTTACTTGTGCATTAATCATCATCGGAGGTATTGGCTTCATGGTTTGGCAGGATATTTCCGAAAAGAGAAAATTCTCAAAATTTTCTTTGCATACGAAAATTATCCTTATCATGACTTTGTTGCTCATCATGATTGGCACAGCCGGCTTTTTTTTATTCGAATATGCTGGTAATACTCATGGATTACCATGGCTGTATCGAATCATGAATTCATTTTTCAATTCAGTCACGGCTAGAACCGCTGGATTTAACACGACATCCATGGACAAAATGACGGACTCTTCAAATTTGCTTTCCATTCTTCTTATGTTTATTGGTGCTGCTCCTGGATCGACTGCAGGCGGTATCAAGGTTACAACATTTTATGTCTTAATTGTGGCTGTTCAGTCCTTCATTCGGGGGCGTAGTGATGTTTATGCGTTCAGGTGGCGTATATCAATGGATATCGTTGTAAAGTCATTGGCAATTCTACTTCTTGGCAGTTCAATCATCATTTTGGCAGCATTGATTATCATTAGCAGCGGAGCTGTGGGCTTTAAACAGGCGCTTTTCGAAACAACGTCCGCATTTGGTACAGTTGGTTTGTCTATGGGCATTACACCAACTTTACCTGCAACCAGCAAAATTGTTCTGGTTATCGTCATGTTTCTCGGTCGTACCGGACCCATAACTGCTGTCATGGCCTTTTCGGTGATACAGGAGAGGGCTAAAGTTAGCTACCGCTACCCGGAAGGGAAAATTACTGTTGGTTAGGGAGGATATTTCATGAAATCATTCGTTGTTCTTGGCCTTGGCAGATTCGGGAAAACTATATTATCAAACCTATATGAGATGGGACATGATGTTCTTGGTGTTGATGAAGATGAGCGATTGGTGCAGGAGTATTCAAATCACGCAACACAAACAATTCAAGCAAATATTACTAACGACGATTTCTTGCGATCAATAGAAATCCAGAATTTCGATGCAGTGGTTGTCGCAGTTGGCAACAATATGCCGGTCAGTATAATGGCCACTGTTCTGCTTAAGGAATTAGGGGCAAAATACATAGTCGTGAAAGCACAAGAGGATTTGCAGGAAAAGATCCTATACAGAATAGGCGCTGATAAAGTCATTCTTCCAGAACGTGACATTGGCATCAAAGTTGCCCGAAATCTTGCCGATGATAATAGGTTTGATATGATTGAAATATTTGCAGATCATAGCATTATCAACATCAGTCCACCAAAATCATGGCAAGGGAAAACACTTGGTGAATTAGCTGTTAGGGCGAAATATGGCGTAAACATTATTGCAGTAAAAGATGCTGACTCTTCATATGAAATTCCAACAGCAAGCACCACTGTTAACAAAGAATCCATTCTAACCATTATGGGTGCAAATTCAGCTTTGCGAAGAATAGGCAGCATTAATTAGTTTCAACCGCACACTTCAGCACGCCCCTTCGTTACATGATTCGGGAATCTTTGATTTAAGACTACGATTTAAGCCAATTTTACTTGTGGTTTTTTACCCTTTAAGCTTCGCCCTTCCTAAGTTGTTGACGTTGAAATAATAAAACAAGCAGTGAAACCGTCATGAGTAAAACAGAAATCATGCAGCTGGTCATTAGGGTGACCTTATCTAAAAACAAAAAGCAGCTAATTACTGAATTAATAAGGGAATGGCACAATACACACATCCAAATACTTTTGCTTGTATGATAAAGAATTCCAAGTATAAAGAGAAGCCGATAACTAAAACAGCAAACGGTAAAAATGTCATCATAGATTGCTGTGATGTTTATTCGTTTCACGATCAACCGCTAACCGAGAATAATGTTATCCAGATCGACTCGTTAGCGGTGAATAGTCTCTTTAAAGGATGTCTTTTCGATTCATCCAGAACAATGAAAGTATAACAGAGCCAAAAAACAATACGCATAAGATCAATATGAAGGCGGTATAAAAAGCAGTCAAGCCAAACCGTTCTTCACCTTTTATGAAGAGTGCCATGGCTGCTGCAAATATGCCACGTCTAGGCAACTCTAACCAGTTTTTTACAAAACGTTCTCCGATAAGCATACCGATGGCATATAGCAAAGTAAATCCGCCCAAAAGAATTTTAACACCCAGTCCAAGACCGTACTTGAACAGCAAAGGATAGGATAGGCTGACAATGAGCGTAATGGGCAAAATGGCAAAGATAAACCCGCGCAGAGATATCAATTGAAAGAAATCTATTTTTGAATTGGGAAAGAATCTGCCCAGGTAACCTGTTATTAATATCGTTATCAATACAATGAAACCGCCATAAATACAGGTCGACAGATATTTTGCGACAACCAGCTGGCATCTCGTGACCGGCATAGCAGCCGTGTGTTGAATAAACTCCTTATCTTTGAGAAACAGAACCACACCTGTCAGTGACGGTATAAAGACAACCAAAAATCCCACCAAGCCATCGACAGATCCGGTTGTAAAAATAAGCATTGAATAGAGAAAACTGAGCAGTATCATGGACAGGAAAAATAGCATATGAATCCTTAAGTCGCGCAACAACAAGGCTTTCATTTCATTCACCTCCAATATCTTTGCGCTTGAAAACCTGGATGGAAATCAACATTGAGAAGAGGCAGATGCTACCTGTAACCAGAAGCAGCTGTGTTAAAAATGCCTTGTAGCCGATCCTGTCAATATAGGATGCCAAATAGTGCATCAGAACGGGAAAGATGTCTTGATTCTTGTACATCGGTCTAACAGATATTGATTTCTCAATGAAAATGATCCCGATGAGAAATCCACCCAGGAGAACACAAAAAAGGAGTACCAGAACGATACTGCCTTTATCTTTTGAAAATCTAAAGAATATTGGAAATGTTAGGCTATTGAGCCAGATGATGGGAATAATGATGAAGCTGAATCCCCTTAAGCTAAAGATCTGACCGAAGTTTACAGAATCAGCCTGCACGAATGTTGTCGTAATATACCCATATAACAAACCGATCGTTATAATGGCAAAAGAAGCAATGAATCCACCTATATATTTGCTCAGCACATATTCTTTTCTGCTGCAAGGCAGCGTGTTGCACAGAGTAATGTATTTTTTGTCACTAAGCAGAATATAGGTTGGTATGATCAGCGGATACATGATCAAGGCTATAAAAGTTAAATTCCCTTCATGGTCAATAAAAAATGCCAATAGATATCAGGGTCAACATGAAAATGGACTGAAAGAGGATAAAATGGCCAAACGCAATGTAGTCTTTTCGGATTAGTTTAAGCACTTCAATCACCTCGCATTTCATGATACAGCATGATCTGCTCAAGTTTCGGCGGTTCTTCACTCTTCCAAATCTTATCTAGCCCATGATTTCTGGGCACCAGTGCCTCATAGTAATAGGGTGTAACGGTCCCTGCGACCATGATATCTGCAATACTGTCTGGTATGCTATCCTCCTCTCCTTTAATAAGTAAATACCTGGACATGATTTCGTTTTTATCTTCAGAAAACCTGACATGACCTTTTTTGATATAAGTGACATAGTCCGCTATTTTCTCAACATCGTCTGTTATATGTGAGGAAAATAATATTGAACAGGTCCCTTGATTGATTACTTCCTGCAAGATTCTTAGAAATTCGACACGGAAGATTGGATCTAAGCCAGATGTTGGTTCATCAAGCACAAGTAATTCTGCATTGTGTGAGAGGGCAATCGCGAGGGAGAATTTTAGTTTCATTCCTCTTGATAACTTTGTAAACCGCATGTTCTGGCTTAACTCGAATTTCTCCAGATATGTCTTGAAAGCCGAATCATCCCAGTTGCTGTAAAACGGAGCGATTATTTTCTTGACTTTGCCCAACTTGAAATCATAATATTTTGGATCATCAAAAATAAAGCCAATCTTATTCCTCAGCACTCGGCCATCCTTAATCGGATCAAGCCCCATGATTTTTACAAAACCGCTTTGATATACATAAAGTCCCATGATGATTTTGATTAATGTTGTTTTTCCTGCTCCATTTGCTCCGATTAACCCCATGATATATCCATCTGGCAAATGAATTGTCACGTCTTGCAATGAAAATTCTTTGAAGTGTTTTGACATGTTCGTTATTTCAATAGCACTCATCTCATTATCCTTCTTCCCATAACAATGATATAATCAGATCAAATGTATCTCTTGAAATACCCATCATCTTCATTTCCTTTATCAATGCCTGCAGCTGTTCTTCGATCCTCTGCTGCTTTTTTTCTTTCAACCGTGCTACATCCAATCCTGCGACAAATGATCCTTTCCCGCCGACCGTATGGATGTATCCTTCTGCTTCAAGGTCATCGTAAGCTCTTTTTACAGTTATCACGCTGATACCCAGATCAAGAGCCAGATTCCGTATAGAGGGCAGCGAATGATCTGGCTTCAAGACCCCTTCTAATATCTCATCACGAATCTGATTCTCCAGTTGTTCATAGATTGGTGACCTATCCGAATTTGATAAGATTATTTTCATAGCGTCACCATCCGTTCATATCGTTTATATACAGTATATACGATTGACTTAATCATGTCAAGATCAGCAATCATATTTTCAAAAAAAACAGGCACAACCTTTGGAATGCCCCCGAAAGTTGGTCCAGTTTCAATGTTAGTAAGAAATGATAAACTAATGAAAAGGAGCTGGAAGAAATGGGAAAATTACCAGATTTATTGCACACCGCTTTTGGCACACGCATGGACTGGAACTCTTTTTTGTCATTGGGCTCCATAATCATTGATGTGCCATCTCCATTCAAAAGGAAGCGAACAAACGGCGGTTCCCCGATAGATCTTACGGCATCGCAGAACACGTGTATTTTGTTTTCGTTAAAATAAAACGAAATGTAAGTTTTTTCATTCAAAGTCACTCGCCATCTTCAATCCGCGCCACACTTCAGGCTTAGAAAAATCGAATAGCAGCATCAGTTTCTTATCGGCTGTGACAAGTCTGCCATTTGTGCGGTAGTGCAATTCCTTGTCCCATTCCCATAAATCAAATAACTGATGCGTGAATTTTGAGCATTCCAACTTTCGGTACTTGTGATTTTCCGGAGGCTTTAGCCAGCTTATAGCATCTCTGTCCTTGGATGGAACAGGTTTTATTATTACGCATCGCGTGTTGTTATTGACCATTATCGAAACCGATTCGCAGTTATTCAGAGCACTGAAAGCGGCCAGATTAAAAGAAACGCTGCTATGCCAAACCGTGAAAGATGGTTCAAGTAGACGGCTGAAATACATTCCTCGAACAACTTGAAAACCATCAAGACTGATCTCGTTTATGTTGAATTCGTCCTGCACTTTGTTACCTCCTATGCTCTGTCAGTCGTTATATACCCATCTGCAAGGTCAACTTTGTACGCTTCATCATAAGCCGTCGAATCTTCTTGATGTTCATGACAACTGGCGGCTGGCGGTGAAGGAGACGCATGTAAATTCCACGCGCACCCTTAGCAAATCCGCGGTAATGATAAGCTTCTACAATAATCAGGAAATCCGCTTTGTCCTGCTCTTCCCGGTTAGATCGGCTATCTTCGGCGGCTAGCCACCGATAATACCCGGATCTGGATACACAGGCAATCTGACAGAGCAAGGTGATGTTCAATAAATTGCCATCTCGTGCGAGCATCTCCCGGATTATTCCGAATTTGATGTCCGGTCGTTCTTTGATGAGCATTTCCGACTTGCCTCTCTGTCTGCCAAAGCTATTTTTTTTATAAACTCCACTTCCTGCTTCATGTACTCAAGTTCGTGCTGCATTCGGATTAACGCTTTTGATGGGACTAAATCACCGATTTTCTCAACCAATACGCTCCGCTGCCTAACATCCCTAAAGCCTTCGCTGCTCCCCGCTGCATCCTTGATATGCTGAAGAATCCCATTAATACGGGATTCGCCAAGCACTTCGGGATCAAAGCCAAGATCTGTGACGATTGCTTTCGGAGACTTGCCATTCTGGTATTGCTCCCAGAACAGTTCTTTGAAGGTCACGGTAAAGCGGACCATCTTGCTGGTGACGCTTTTCACATACGGATTCTTTTTGAGTTCAATAAGCTCTTGGGGCGTGAATTCTTTCCAACTCATAATATTCCCCCACCGATGAAATCATTCCAGTTGATTATACCTTTTCGGTGTCCACATGTAAGGATTCGTACCTTTCGAGTGTCCACAGATTGGGATTTTCAACCTTTGTGATGTCCACTTTATGGAGTATATTTTAGAGTCCTTTTGCGTATCTGCACGACGCGTTGGATACAATTTCACGATATAGGGAAGGTGTGTGCACTTTTACACGATTACGTACTTTTGGGTCAAGTGCTGAAAATAAGCTGGAATTAATGATAAATAAAATTCGGAATAACCAATGAATAAAATCCGGAATAACTAATGAAAATATCTGGAAAATCTGATGAATAAGGTTTATAATATCTTTATTCGCAGTCTGGATATTATCTGGACAATTGAGAGGTGAGTCGAGTGGCGCATGTAAGCTATCGTCCGCGTATTATTGATATAATTCTCAGAGAAGCACTGGAAGCAAGTGGTGCAGTCTGGCTGCAAGGCCCAAAGTGGTGTGGCAAAACCTGGACAGCAAGCCAGATCGCTCGAAGTATCTTGATGATGCAGGATCCAGATGAGTCTGCCAATTATCTGCAACAGGCCATGATTAAACCTTCACTGCTCCTTGACGGCGATACGCCAAGGTTGATCGACGAATGGCAAGTGGCACCAGTTCTTTGGGATGCGGTGCGGCATGCCGTTGATCAACGAGGTGAAATAGGCCAATTTATTCTGACCGCATCTACGAAGCCTTTGCGCAGTGAAACCATGCATAGTGGCACGGGGCGAATAGCAAGACTGAAAATGCGAACGATGAGTTTATTTGAGTCAGGTGAATCGACAGGACAAGTATCACTGGAAAACCTCTTCAGTCAAGAGACCCCCGAGGGTTCTGCCCAGCTCTCTATAGAAGGTCTGGCGTTTACAGTTGCGCGAGGCGGGTGGCCGGCAAGCAATGGGCTGTCAGACAAAGCAGCTCTGGCTCAAGCCGGAAAATATCTGACTTCAATCGTTGAAAATGATGTCTTCGAATTGAGTGATGTTCAGAGAAATCCACGAAGAATTATGCTGCTCATGCGCTCGCTGGCCAGAAACTTAGCCACGATGGCATCGGTAGAGACGCTTCGGAAGGATGTATCCGGTTCGGAAAGTGAATTAGCTGTCAGCACGGTCAACGCTTATCTGGATATCTTGGAAAGGCTTTATGTTATCGAAAATCAGCCAGCCTGGAGCACCCGGTTGCGGTCGAAAGCCTATTTGCGAAAATCCCCTAAACGGCACTTTTCCGACCCGTCGATTGCCGTGGCTGCCATGCAAACCAATCCAGATGGCTTGCTTCGTGATTTCAACACCTTTGGCTACTTGTTTGAATCGATGTGCATAAGAGACCTGCGCATCTACGCTCAAAAGCTTGGCGGCGAGGTATTTCATTATTGTGATGAAACCGGTCTGGAAGCTGATGCGATCATTACCTTGCCCGATGGACGATGGGGTGCTGTTGAAATAAAAATGGGACAGCGTCAAGTTGAAGAAGCTGCCAATAACTTGCTGAAACTTAAAAGAAAGGTCGATACCGAAGTGATGCGTCCGCCAGTGTTTCTTATGGTCCTGACTGGAAATGGTTACGCGCTGACACTGGAGAACGGAGTAATCGTTGTGCCAATAACTTGTTTGAAGGATTGAAAAAATGGTATTGTCGAGTAAATCCTCAAATGGAGGAATGATGATGAATCACGATGAGCTAGTTGAAAAATTGTTTGATGAATACCAGCGAGCTGACCAATATAACTCCTCCTATGTTTCTTCATCCATATGCTAAAATGGCTATCAATCTATCTATGTCTTCGGGAATAAATATATGCAATAAGACGATTTTGTCGGTATAAAGGGATAATACATCTATTTCGTAAACGATCTCATTATATATATATTCAGAGTTAAATTCAATTTTATTCAGATTATTTTTCATCTTTGCTAACTGAATAACATTATCGCCATCAATAGCATGAAATCCCTTATCTGTCAATTTTCCTGCAACGGTGGACTTCCCACAGCCACTGGTTCCAGTAATTGCTAGTATATTGCCGCCTAAACATGTATGTTTAAAATTAACTATCGCCAAGCAGTGTCGACAGATTGGAAAAACAAGTAAAAGATTAAACATACGAAGGTCAATGTTTTCGTTATATATTTGCACCTCATCCTTATCCAGTCTACCGCAATTCGGACAGGTGATCATTGATCGGTTCCCCTTTGTTTGATGTCAATTATTGCTCCCGGAACAACCAATGTGGGTGGCTTAAAAGGGGAATACCCCTTATCAAGCCATAAAGGATTATAGCTCCATATGCTTTTATGAATGGTGATAGTATAGATAAGGATTGATTAGGATATGCCTATGCGCTATACTGATT
>JAWSUP010000169.1:0-8882 GCA_033549405.1 Bacillota bacterium
TTTGGACGGGTTTATTGAACCTTTATTTTCGCAATCTACCTCTGACCTGTAACCTCAAATCTATGACAGACTGAAAAAAATCCGCTGCAACCATTGATCTGACTGAATCTTCAGTATACAATACAAGGTGGCTTAAAAAGATGAAGAACCGGTTGAAGACCGGAAATAAACACGGGAGTGTGACGCGTATGGCCATGTTATTGAAGAAGAGTGTGAAAGATATCGATGTAAAAGGGAAAAAGGTGATTGTCCGCGTAGATTTTAATGTGCCGCTGGACAAAAAAACCGGAGCGATTACAGATGATAAGCGGATCCAGGCGGCGTTGCCGACTATCCGCTATTTGATTGACGCCGGCGCCTGTATCATTCTTGTATCTCATCTTGGTCGTCCTAAGGGCGGACCGGAAGCGAAATTTTCCATGAAACCGGCAGTGGATCGTCTATCTGAACTGCTTGGGAAAACGGTCGTCCTGGCCGCTGATGTCATCGGAGAAGACGCCCGCGCCAAAGCGGAGGCATTGACACCAGGCGATGTCCTGATGCTCGAGAATGTCCGTTTCCATAAAGAAGAGACAAAGAACAAACCGTCATTCGCCCGTGAACTGGCATCCCTGGCCGATATATTCGTCAATGATGCCTTCGGCACTGCCCACAGGGCACATGCATCTACCGCCGGACTGGCCAACTACCTGCCGGCGGTCTGCGGTTTCCTGATCCAGAAGGAAATTGACATCATGGGCGCTGCGCTCAGCGAACCCAAAAGGCCGTTTGTGGCCATACTGGGCGGCGCAAAAGTATCTGATAAGATCGGCGTCATCGAGAACCTGATCGCTAAGGTCGACACCCTGATCATTGGCGGTGGCATGGCCTATACCTTTATCGCCGCTCAAGGCAAGAAAATCGGCAGCTCTCTTTGTGAAACGGATAAAATCGATCTGGCCAGAAGCCTGATGGCGAAAGCAGAGGCCAATAACGTTCGTCTCATGCTCCCCGAGGACACGGTTGTGGCGGACCAGTTCGCCGCAGATGCCGCATCTCGGATCGTCGCTTCCGGCGATATTCCTGACGGCTGGATGGGACTTGACATCGGCCCGATAGCCGTGAAGGCTTTTTCATCGGTTATCAAAGAAGCTGGTACAGTTGTCTGGAATGGTCCGATGGGTGTATTTGAATTTGAGACATTTGCCAATGGTACGCGTGAAGTTGCCCGGGCCGTGGCCGACTCCTCTGCCGTATCGATTATTGGCGGCGGTGATTCAGCAGCAGCCGTTGAAATTTTGGGATTTGCCGATCAGGTGACTCATATCTCAACAGGCGGCGGCGCCTCGCTTGAGTTTCTTGAAGGTAAAATCCTGCCGGGTATCGATTGCCTGCTGGATAAAAATGCCCGCAGAACAATGGCAGCCGGCAACTGGAAAATGAACAAGGGAACGCCGGCAGACGCCCTGAAACTGCTGGACGCCCTAAAGCCGGCTGTTGCTCAGGCAGAGTCGGAAATTGTCGTTGCTGTGCCCTGTACGGTGCTGACAACAGCCCTGGAGGCCTGCGCCTATTCCAACCTGAAAGTTGCCGCCCAGAACTGCCATTTTGCCGACAGTGGCGCCTACACCGGCGAAATATCACCAGCCATGCTGGCTGATATGGGTGTGGCATATGTCGTGATTGGCCATTCTGAACGGCGCGAATATTTTGCCGAAACTGATGAAACGGTCAACAAGAAGATCAAGGCCGCCCTGAAGTGGGGTATCAGGCCGATCGTCTGCTGCGGTGAGTCATTGAAACAGCGAGAAGCCGGCGAGACATTCGACTGGATCCGCGGCCAGATAACGGCGGCATTTGCTGGCATCAGCAAAGTGCAGACCGGGTTCATCACCATTGCCTATGAGCCGATCTGGGCCATTGGAACCGGTAAGGTTGCCAGTGATGAGCAGGCGCAGGAAGTTTGTGCCATGGTCCGCAAGACGGTGGCAGCGCTCTATGACCAGACTGTTGCCGATTCGATGCGCATCCTCTATGGCGGTTCGGTCAATGCCGCAAATGCAGCCGGATTGTTCGCCCAGGCCGATATTGACGGCGGGCTCGTCGGCGGAGCTTCGCTCAAGCCGGACGACTTCAGCACCATTTGCCTGGCAGGAAAGGCTTGAATTAAATGGCCTGACTCAGTCAGAGATTCAAGAGCCACGCGCCATGCGCGGCTCTTTTTCTCAAAAAAGGAGAATTAAAAAACATGACCGTATTATCCCAACGCCCTGTTGCCTTGCTGATACTTGACGGGTTCGGCTACAATCCATCAGAGATCGGCAATGCGATCAAAGCTGCCAAAACCCCGAATATCGACCGACTGCGCCAGTCATTCCCCCATACACTGATCCATACCAGCGGTATGGATGTCGGTCTGCCGGACGGACAGATGGGCAATTCTGAAGTGGGCCACACCAACATCGGCGCCGGCCGCATCGTCTACCAGGAACTGACACGCATCACCAAAGCCGGCAAGGATGGTGATTTCGCGCGCAATCCTGCCCTGACCGCAGCGCTTGACAATTGCAGGGGCAACGACAAGTCGCTGCATCTGTTCGGCCTCCTGTCGGACGGCGGCGTCCACAGTCACAACACGCACCTTTATGCCCTCTTGCGACTGGCCAGGGATGCCGGCCTGACAAAGGTCTATGTCCATGCCTTTTTCGATGGCAGGGATGTTCCGCCTGATTCATCACTGGCCTATACGCGCCAGCTGCTGGATGAGATGAAGGCCATCGGTACGGGTGAATTGGCCACTCTGATGGGGCGCTACTACGCAATGGATCGCGACAACCGCTGGGACCGCGTTGAAAAAGCTTACCGCGCCATGGTCTGCGGCGAAGGCGTGCTGGCAGAAGAACCGCTGACGGCTATCGAAGCATCCTATGCTGCCGGCGTCATGGATGAATTTGTCCTGCCGACCGTCATCACCAGGGATGGACAGCCGACGGCGACCATTGCTTCCGGAGATTCAGTCATTTTCTTCAACTTCCGCCCCGACCGGGCACGGGAGATCACGCGGGCGTTCATGCAGCCCGATTTTGACGGGTTTGCTCTGCCAGAAGGCAAATTTCCCCTTGCCTACATAACCATGACCCAATATGATCGGACATTTGACGACTATCCTGGATTATTGGTTGCATACCGGCCGGAAAATCTTGACAAAACATTTGGTGAATATATCTCCGGACTGGGTCTGACACAGTTGAGAATCGCCGAAACAGAGAAATATCCGCATGTGACTTTCTTCTTTAACGGGGGTGCTGAGAAGGAATATCCCGGTGAGGATCGCTGTCTGATCCCTTCACCCAAAGTCGCAACGTATGACTTGCAGCCGGAAATGAGCGCAAACCTGGTGGCCGACGAAGCAGTTAAGCGCATCCGGTCTGGTCAATACGATGTCATCATCCTGAATTTAGCCAATTGTGACATGGTCGGACACACCGGATTCTTTGATGCGGCCGTCAAGGCAGTCGAAACAGTCGACAGCTGCGTCGGCCAGGTGGTCGATGCCATTCTGGCTGCCGGCGGCATCGCCCTGATCACGGCGGACCATGGCAACGCTGAACAGATGATTGATCCAGAAAGCGGCGGTCCGTTTACTGCCCACACCACGTTCCCTGTCGAGCTGATCATTGCGGGAGCCGGCGATCTGACGCTGAAAAAAGGCCGCCTGGCAGACTTGGCGCCAACCATGCTCAGCCTTATGGAACTGGACGTTCCAGATGAGATGAGCGGACAAACGCTGGTTGTTTGATGACGCAGCGCTGTGCTATAATATTTGTTGGTTAACATAACTTTTGCTCAGAAGGGCAATGAAAAAATAAAGGAGAGAATCTCATGGCTAAAGCAAAAAAGTACATGACCATGGACGGCAATACTGCTGCCGCCTATACGTCGTATGCCTTCACGGAGGTGGCTGGCATCTATCCGATTACACCATCTTCACCGATGGCCGATTATACCGACCAATGGGCGCAGGGAGGTCGAAAAAACATTTTTGGCCAGACTGTCAATGTTGTCGAGATGCAGTCTGAGGGTGGTGCTTCAGCTGTCGTGCACGGATCTTTGGCTGCCGGTGTCCTGACGACCACCTACACGGCGTCGCAAGGCCTTTTACTCATGATTCCGAACATGTACAAGATCGCCGGCGAACTGCTTCCGGGCGTTTTTCACGTGACAGCCAGAACCCTGGCCAGCCACGCATTGTCCATTTTTGGCGATCACTCAGATGTGATGGCCTGCCGCCAGACCGGATTTGGCCTTTTATGCGCATCCAGTGTCCAGGAGACAGCAGACTTGGCCGCTGTCGCCCATCTGGCAGCCATCAAGGGACGGGTGCCGTTCCTGCACTTCTTCGATGGTTTCAGAACATCCCATGAGATTCAGAAAATCGAAGTGATGGATTATGCCGATATGGCCGGTCTGGTCGACATGGAGGCTGTCCATGCCTTCAGGTCGCGTTCACTCAATCCGGATCACCCGACTTTACGCGGTTCTGCCCAGAATCCGGATATCTTCTTCCAGGCCCGTGAAGCCTGCAATCCTTTCTACGATGCTCTGCCGGGTGTTGTCGAGCATTATCTGAACGAGATCAGCAAGCTGACCGGCCGCGATTACAAGCTGTTCAATTATTATGGCGCGCCGGATGCGGATCGCGTCGTCATCTGCATGGGATCTGCCTGCGAAACCATCGAGGAAACCATCGATTACCTCAATGAGCACGGCGAAAAAGTCGGCATGATCAAGGTTCACCTCTACCGCCCGTTCTCAGTTGAACATTTGCTTCAGGCCATCCCGGCCACAGCCCAAAAGATTGCGGTACTTGAACGCACCAAGGAACCCGGCTCGCACGGCGAACCGCTCTACCTTGATGTTTGTGCAGCCTATGCCGGCAATTGCGACGCTCCGGTCATCGTTGGCGGCCGTTATGGTCTGGGGTCAAAAGACACTACGCCCGACCAGATTCTGGCCGTCTTTAAAAACCTTTCTGCCGATCAGCCGAAAAATAACTTCACGATCGGCATCGTCGATGATGTGACCAACCTGTCGCTGCCGATGGATGAGTCGATCGATGTTGCTGCAAAGGGGACGATCGCTGCCCGTTTCTGGGGTCTGGGCTCTGACGGCACAGTTGGCGCCAACAAGAACTCCATCAAAATTATCGGCGATCATACCGACATGTATGCGCAGGCTTATTTCTCATATGACTCAAAAAAATCCGGTGGCGTCACGATTTCTGACCTGCGGTTCGGTAAGAATCCGATCCGTTCGACGTATCTTGTTAACAAAGCCGACTTTGTCGCCTGCCATAACCAGTCCTATGTCGATAAGTACGATATGCTTTTGGCGCTTAAGCCCGGCGGCATATTCCTCTTGAACACACTGTGGAGCGATGAGGAGATCCAGCAGCATCTGCCGGCCTCAGTAAAGCGCACCCTGGCGAAAAAGAAGATCAAGTTCTATGCTCTGGATGCCGTCACACGCGCAGCCGAGATCGGTCTGGGCGGACGCATCAACACCATCTGCCAGGCAGCATTCTTCAAGCTGACCAATGTCATCCCGGTCGATGACGCAGTCGACTACATGAAAAAAGCGATTGTCAAGTCGTACGGGTCAAAAGGTGACGACATCGTCAAAATGAACTATGCGGCTGTCGATGCCGGCATCACCGCTGTGCGCGAAGTTGCGGTTCCGGATGCGTGGGCAAACGCGGTTGACGAGCCCGTCAGCCAGCGTAAGGCGACCCGATTTGTCCGTGAAGTCGCTGATGTCATGAATGCGCAGCGCGGTGACGAGCTGCCGGTCAGCGCCTTTTCAGGCCGTGAAGACGGCACCTTCCCCCAGGGAACCAGCCAGTATGAAAAGCGGATGATCGCCGTTCAGATCCCGATCTGGGACGTCGACAAGTGTATCCAGTGCAACCAGTGTTCATATGTCTGCCCGCATGCCGTTATCCGTCCGTTCTTGCTGACGCAGGAAGAAGCGGACAGTGCGCCGGCATCCTTTGTGACCAAAAAAGGCATGAAACCATACGACCAGTACCAGTATCGCATTCAATTGTCAGCCATGGACTGCACAGGCTGCGGCTCCTGTGCCGAGGTCTGTCCTGCCAAAGGAAAAGCCTTGTTCATGAAACCGATCGGTGATCACCTGGAAGAAGCCGACAACTGGAACTACGCCATGACATTATCGGAGAAAGCCAATCCGATGGCCAAAGAAACAGTCAAAGGCAGCCAGTTTGAGCAGCCTCTATTCGAGTTCTCAGGCGCCTGTGCCGGCTGTGGCGAGACGCCATATGTCAAGCTGGTCACCCAGTTGTTTGGTGACCGGATGCAGGTTTCCAATGCGACAGGATGCTCGTCCATCTATGGCGGTTCAGCACCTGCCATGCCATATACCATGAACAGCCGCGGGCATGGCCCCAGCTGGGGCAACTCGCTGTTTGAAGACAATGCTGAACACGGTCTCGGTATGCACCTCGGTGTCAAACAGATGCGTGCGCGTATCGCCGGATTTCTCAAAGACATCGTAAGCCAGAATCCTGGTGAGGCGCTGGCTGAGGCGATTGGCAACTGGCTTGAGGCCATGGAGGACGGCAGCCGTTCGAGGCAGCTCAGTGATGCCCTGGCAGCGGCGCTCAAAGCTTACAATGGCGATAACGAGGCTGTCCGTGCGCTGATCGTAAAGGCACTGGAACTGGAAACCTATTTCGTTAAGCGCTCCACCTGGATTATCGGTGGAGATGGCTGGGCTTACGATATCGGTTACGGTGGCCTGGACCATGTCCTGGCATCCGGTGAGGACGTCAATGTACTGGTGCTGGATACCGAAGTATACTCCAATACGGGTGGCCAGGCATCAAAATCGACTCCGACAGGCGCCATTGCCCAATTCGCCGCAGGCGGCAAACCGATCAAGAAGAAAGACCTGGGCATGATGGCCATGAGCTATGGTTATGTGTATGTAGCCCAGGTGGCCATGGGCGCCAGCCAGATCCAGACTTTGCGCGCATTTGCCGAAGCAGAGCGCTGGCATGGTCCATCCCTGATCATCTGCTATTCGCCCTGTATCAACCATGGTATCAAGGGTGGCCTGACCATCGCCCAAAGCCATGAGAAAGCAGCGGTCGATGCCGGTTACTGGCACCAGTACCGTTACAACCCGGCATTGAAAGCGGAAGAGAAAAACCCGTTTATTCTCGATTCAAAAGAACCGACGGGTGATTTCGTCGCTTTCCTCAAGAGTGAAGTTCGTTACTCGGCCCTGCTGAAGAAATACCCGACAGAAAAAGTTGACGAGATATTTGCCAAGGCCGCAGCTGATGCGCGTGAGCGTTTCGTGTCCTACCAGCGCCTGGCTTCTTTCAACACCTGAGGGACTACTTTGAGATAACATGCTATAATGAAACCCCGCCCTGCTGCAGGGCGGGGTTTTATATCAAAGTGCGCCATACAGCCAATGCGTTCGTATAGGAGTGATCACCTGCCCCTAAGCAGTCCTTAACCGGTTTACGATAACAGGAGGCCCACGACATGCAGATTGATGAGAGCAGGAAGCTTTTGCTTTCAGATACCATGGTTCCAGATATTTTTATTTTGGAGTATCTGCCGGAACTCAGTGGCCTGGCTGTCAAGATTTACCTTTTTTTACTGCTGACAGCGCGGACCAATCGCAACATAACAGAACAGGATCTGGCGCGAAGGCTGGGACAGGACGCTGATACGATTCGCGCGTCGCTGCTGGAACTTGCTGCTGCTGAACTGATCGCCCTCAAGGAGCGTTCCGTCGAGCTGATGGATGTCAAGGCGGCTGAAATCGAACGGACCTGGCGCCGTAGAACGACATCTCTGCCTGAAGAGAACACCCAATCGCAACAGCGTTTTGCCAAACGGGAAAAACTGATGGCAGACATCGCCCGGACCTTTTTCCAGGGTATGATGTCGCCTTCCTGGTATGGTGAGATTGACGCGTGGTTCGACCGCTACGGTTTTGAGCCCGAAGTTATTTATGCACTGTTTCAAGAATGTGCGCGCCGCAATAAACTGGACAGCAAAGCCTACATCGCCACAGTAGCAGAAAATTGGTCTAAACGCGGCATCGTTTCGTTCAATGACTTGAACAGCTATTTCCTGACACATGACAAGGTCAGCAAGATGAGTCGCAAAATCGGCCGGAAGTTGCGCAAGAACATGACAGAGTACGACGATGAGATCGTTGCGCGCTGGATCGAGCAGTTGGGCTATGATTTTGATATCATTGAAATTGCTTTGCGCAAAATGACAAAAATGAGTCACCCGAATCTGGCGTTTATCGACCGCATCCTTCAGGAATGGTTCGAGCACCAGCTTCATGATGCCGAGGCGATCAAGGGTTATGAGCAGGATAAGGCGGCCCGGATCATGAAGGAACGCCGACAGACAGCATCGCTCGACAATTCGGGCAAGGCAAGAAATCAGGGGAATTTCGAGCAGAGAGAGTATTCGAAAGAATACCTGGATGGATTCTACGAAACGATTGAATCGGATACGCTTGCCGCATCGGCAAAAACAGAGGAAAACGATTCAGAGAGCGGGTACCCGCAACAGCTTGACCTGACAGAATTGATGAACCGGACAAAAGATCAGGAAGATCAGGCTGAGCGCAAAGCTGACAGGCCTGATGGGCAAGAAATTGAAAGCGAGGCGGAGCAGCGGTGAAACGGTTGATCGGACGGGAAATTGCCCGGGTTTATGAGCAGAGGCGCTTACAGGCTGAACAGGCTTGCACATTGGCAATCAGTCGTACATATCGGCAGCATCCTGAAATCGAGCGGATTGACTGTGCCCTGGCGGCTGCCGGTGCGGACCTTTTGCTGGAGG
>JAWSUP010000170.1:0-8834 GCA_033549405.1 Bacillota bacterium
TTTTAATCGATCAAGGCAAATACCAATCAGAAAGGCTTAAATTATTGAATCAATTAGCTATCCGCCAGTTAAATGCAATTCAAAAGTTTAGTACGGATACAATAAAAAACTTGAAGGCAAATGGAGACTCGACAAAAATTGATTGATATGTTCCTGCCTGCCGATAATGAAATATATGCTTTGGACTTGCTTCCTGATCCTGCAGTTCGAAAACATTCATTTTATCCTCTCGACATAACCGAATCGATGTGCAGAAATGATGGCTATCATTATCTGCCTGAAGGCCAGCGCATGCAGGCCATACAAATGAGCAATGCTGTTCGTGCGTTGCTTAATGTCGGGTTAACGGCAAAGCAGAGCGGTTAAGAAACGCCTATTCATCTACCGACCGTATCAGCAGCTGCAGCTGTTTTCTGATCACTTAAACAGCGGCAGGCGGCAGGACACACAATTGTCGTTTGTCAGATCATTGAGTGTGCCGCAGATGTTGCAGAAGATGCTGCTGTCTCTTGACTTGTCGTATTTCTCATAGGTGCTGAAAGCCATGTGGCAGCGGATGCGGTCACCCATATTAAAGTAGTTGTAAAGCGCTGTGTTGTCCGTGTAGTTGAGTTTGTGCCGCTTGCCATTGTCTTCTGTCACGACGATCGTGTAGATGGTCTTGTGACGGACGATATCGTCACTCTGCGAATGATCCATTTTCTGTTTGTGTTTCTTGTCTGTGACGGTTCCTTCCCAGGTCCCGGTCTTCATGCGCGAGATGCGGACCAGGCCGATGATGAGCATCATCAGTCCCAGGCCGATCCCGATAATCAGCGCCTCACCCAGCGGCATATCGTCCATCAGCGCGCCGGCCAGGGCAAATCCGAGTGGAAATAACACGGTTAAGACCAGGGTGAAAATCCAGGCACTCTTCTTGTTCTTCTCAGCTCTGGCCAGAACTGCCGGATCCAGGTGGCGTGTGGTCCACCCCACCAGAGCCGGCTGTGTTGCATAGCCGGATCCGGCACCAGGCTGAGGCACTGTCGCGGCAAACGGTTGCGCCGTCATCGGTGCTGTTGACCCCGGTCCCGTCTGGTCGGCGGCCTGGCCGCAATTCCGGCAGAAACGCGTGCCTGCCGGCAGTTCTGATCCACAATGCGTGCAATACTGATTCATATTGTCCTCCTGCTGATAATATTCTTCGACAGAATCATCGTAGTCGGTTATGATCGGTTCTGAAGACCGGCCGGCCCGGGCTGGCGTTTTCACCCGCGCGGAGACCTTTGGCTTTCTGTTCATGACATACAGACAAAATACGCCTGCAGCCAGCAGAACCAGCTGACCCAGGTTGGGCTCGGCCGTATCCTCCGGTGTATTGATAAATGGCGCAAAGGTAAAATAATAGATGGTTTTACTGGTCTTTACCGATGTTGCACTGCCGAGTTTTGACAGATGACCTTCATATGTTATGCCGTCTGCGGCAATAAAGGTGTAGTCCACAGACCAGGTGTAGCGTTTGTCATTGACGGCGCCCGGCCTTTCACCGCCATAGCGGCGCGTCATGACCGCAGCCGTTGCCGTTTCTCCCAGAACAAAAAGCAGCAGATTACTTATGGCCATCAGGATCAGGGCGATGCCCACGAGCGAGATCGCAATGCGCCAGAAAAGTTCTGATTTTTTCGATTTCGTCGTTGTCTTTGATTTCCCCGTTGCCAATGCGTGTTCCTGTTCTGCCGTTTGTATGGCAATTATTTCGACGTCGTTCAGGAATACTATACTCTGAAGGAATGGCAATACACAACCGGCCGTTGGTTTTGCGCATCTGTGCCCATTTCCAGAAGCCAGTTTTCTGGCAATCTGGTTCAGCGTTGCTTATTGGTTCCCCGGATGCCATGGGCGATCAGGCTGCCCAGCGTTTGTCCTGCCATGAATTCTCTCCCGGACAGGATCAGTTTTTCTGCACGAAGATCGAGGAGCTGCTGCGGCTGCATACTAAGCGGGTTCTGACTCAGAACGGTCATATCAGCTATTTTACCGACTTCGAGTGATCCGCGCTGCTTTTCATCAAACCCCATGCAGGCGGCTTCATAGGTGAACATGCGCAAGGCTTCGGGGATCGTGACCGACTGGCCAGGCACAGGATGATTACAGGCTTGGTAAATGCCGACAAACGGGTCCGGCCAGGTGCAGGGAGCATCTGAACCGCCGCTCATGTGGATGCCCAGGTCGAGCATGTCGCGCAAGGGCAGGATCCGGTCAGTCCGGTCACCCAGGATGTGCCGAGTATAGCCCGGCGGTTCCAGAGCCCAGTCGAGAAAAACCGGCTGGATCGACAGGCAGATGCCGAGTCGCGCTATTCTTTCCAGGCTGTCCCGGGTAGTGAGGCTGGCGTGGATGATGATATGGCGGTGATCCTCGCGCGGACAGTCCTGCAGCGCTGCCTCAAAGGCATTCAGAGCCTGGACGATCGCTGCGTCGCCGATGGCGTGCAGTGCCACCTGCAGCCCGGCACGATTGGCCTCGGTCACAAAGTCGGTCACTTGCTTATCTGAGTAGTAAAGGACACCTTTATTTTGCGCATCATTGGTATAAGGCTCAAGCAGGGCGGCATCTTCAGAACCGAAACAGCCATCCAGGGCGGTGGCGAAGCAGCCACCGATACGCGGCAGTTTGCGCTTACTGGCTTTGCTGACATCCATGGTCTGGAAAAACAGGCGTACCGGCCAGGCAAATCGCTGTCCGCGGGCCAGGAAACGGACCATATCCACATCCAGATCAGCCGGGAAGCCGACACCTTCCGCGGTATGGATCAGGCCGATCCCTTTACCGGCCAGCTGATCGATACCGTGCAGCATGCTTTTTATCAGCTCGATAGTCGATATTTTACCTGTCACATAGTTCGTGACCGCGAAAAAGGCATCCAGGTTCATCTCGCCGCTGTCAGCATGGTAACCCCGCATTTTACCGACCGCGGCAGGCAATTCCCGGATCAGGGACGAGTTGACAATGGCGGCATGGCCGTCATATTTGACGATCATAATGGGCTTGTCGGGACAAACCTTGTCCAGCTGCTCGCGGTTGATCAGTGTCTTTTCGCGTACAGAATGTGCCGATGCACCAAAGCCGATGATGTATTTACCAGGCCGCTCCTGCACATGCGCCCGGATGATCTCGCTAATCTCTGTGTGGCTTCTGCCCTCCCGAACATCAAGGGTTGAGGAGAAAAGCGCGTACGATGAGAAATGGAGATGTGTATCCGCAAAAGCGGGCAACAGGGCGCGTGGGTACGCTACTCTCGGCGTACGCCAGGCAGACACCTCCAAGCATCAGTAAGTTGATGTAGCAATGTATACCAGTGGAAGCCCTGTGGTAAGGGCTGTTACAGCCCACAATACAACTGACAGCAAAATGGAATTGCCATAGAAGTCATACACGATGGAAAAAACCACGAATCTGTTCGGACTGAAACGACAGAGCAACAGCAAAAGAAGCGTCTGCAGGAGCCAACTGCCATGACGCGGCTTGCACCCAGTGAAAGGCCGATCCGGAACCGGATCGGCCAACACAGAGACAAACCATAACGTACACTTACCGGCCATCTCTGAGCCGATACCCCTCGCCGTTCATATTGAGAACGGTCGACCGATGGACCAGACGATCGACCAGCGCGGTAGCCAACAGCGGATCGCCGATAAGGTCAGGCCATTTTGAAAACTCGAGAAAATCAGAATGTTATAATTTTCTCGAGAATCCAAACTTAAATAAAATCCAAACCTTTTATCGCACAGCGGCATAAACAGGCACTTTCGTCGATAAAAGGTTTGGATTTTTTATTCATCTTTTCAATGACTTAACACCACAGAATGCAGGCAATGAGCCTTGACTGCCTTTCCATTTCTTTGGTATGTTTTCGCCATGTTTATCTTCGATGCTCCCCAAAGCCAATGACTTTTGCTCAATGGTGACATCAAGATAAACCATCGTCGTCTCTAATTGCTCATGACCTAAAAGCAGCGATATCTGCACAATATTCATGCCATCCTCAAGCCAGTGGGAGGCCATAGCATGCCGAAACTGATGAGCGTGGAGATCTATTGGAACCTCGGCACACAAGCTGTTTGACTTTTGTGCATATGCTTTCAATCGCTTGCTCACAGCGGTTTGGCTCATCTTCGAATATAGCCCATTATTTCGTGAGTAAAAGACATATGCTTCCGGGTTCGGCTCGTCGCCGTGGAATTCACCTAGATGCCTTTTCAAATGCGCTGCGACTTTCGGTAGCAGATACAGTGTTCTAATTTTGTTGCCCTTACCGATGATGGTAACATGGGGATCCTTAGCTTCGAGATGCAACTGTTTGACTTTCAGTGCCAGGATTTCATCAATTCTGGCGGCTGTTGCATAAATAGTGATCATTAAGGCAAGGTCACGCCTTCCTGCTGAAGTGGTCGTGTCTGGGGCCATCATGAGCACCCTGACAGCGTCTTTGCTCATACCATTAACCTTCTTTTTTGTTCCCTTCATTCGCGGGATAACGGCTGCGGCCTGACTAATGTGGAGCATGGTCACATCCCTGTTCCCGAGATATTTCAGGAAGGCTCTAAGCGATGCGAGCCGCACATTGCATGTTTCCGGGGAGCATCCGCGCTTTCCGTGTAGCCATAACAACCATTTCTCAATCATGTCCCTGCTGAAACAATTGCCGCAAAACTTGTCTGGATTGATATTGTGTTCGTCTTCCAGAAACCCTATAAACAGTGAAATAGCCGCTAAATGCGACTTAACAGTATTATCGCTCTGGTTTTTGAGTGAAGGCACATAAACTGTTAAAAATGAATGTATATGCTTGGCTATAGAGACTGATTCTTTGTCATTTTTCTTCATGTGGAACCCCCGGGATAATGTCGTCAAAACCACTGCCAGTCAGTTCTTGCAGAATATTGGACATAGCCGGCACCAAATGAAAATAGTATTTTGTACTCTCCAGCGTCGCATGCCCCATGCTTTTGCTCAAATAAACCAGTTTTGAATAGAATCCAAATCCTTCTCCAATCCAACTGTTTATATTTTTCACGGCGTAATTATGACGGAACTCATATGCGATTGCATGAGATGTGTTAGCTCTGCTCCAGATTAAGCGAAAAGTTTTCGCGACCCATTCTTTGGAAATAAATGAACCTCGGATCGACGGAAAAAAATAGACACGCTTCTGGTAAATAGCGCGGATAGAATGGTCATATTTCCGAAGCAGATCCACCATAGTATCATGAAGAGCGACATAGTGTTGGTTAGGCCCTTTGGATTTACGAATGCAGAGTACACCTTGGGCAAGGTCTACGTCTTCGACGGTCAGCATCCTCGCTTCATATGTCCTAATCCCGCTGCTGTAAAGCAATCGGAAAAATACTGGTGCTACAATTCTGCGCGAACGCGACGCTAAGGAGTTTGGTTTGCCCATGGGCATATTGTCGCTGGCGCGAAAAAACCTCTCCAATTCTGAATCTGTGAATGCATGGGGTATATAGGTGCTGCGTCTCTGAGCTGGAATGACCGGCGCAGAGACGTCTGTTGCCCCTCGCTCTCTGAGGTAATTCACAAAGTTTGCTATCGCGAAAGACCTCACTCGGCGCGTGTTGCTCGATTCAGTCATTCGCTGAGCACACCAGCTTTCCACCATATCGTCAGTCAATGAAGTTTTCTCCGGGAACAATTGTACACAGTACCTATCGAAGAAGAACAAGTAGCTTTCATATGTGTCGTTCCAGCATCCGGAAGCGACCCTGAAATCGACGAATGATTTCATGTGTGGGGCAAGGAAGGAATGAAATTCACGCATCGGCGAACACCTCCCCGGCGACTGGGAAACGCGATATGCTCAAAGCACATTCCCTGAGGTGGTTGATATCTGCAGACAAATAGGTTTCCAATGAATCTGGGGATGTATGACCGAGTGTGTCGGTGATAACTGCTTGGGGAATACCGTTGTCAAGAAGTGATGTGGCTAAGTGGTGACGGAAAATATGGAATCCCCTTCTATCAGCATTTGATTGGCGTATGCCTGCTTCTGCCAGTACCTCAGCTGATACGATCCAAGCATTGCTCATTCTTCTGTAAGGCTTGTTTTTCGTTAGAAACAGTGCTTGGCATTTTGCCGCTGGGCGTTCTATTGTAAGGTAGTCAAAGATTGCGTTTCCGACCGGAGTCTTCAATGGTAATTCCAACAGAGATCCTGTTTTTCGCTGATGAGTAATAATAAGGTCCCGATTCCAGTCTATTGATGCTAAATCCAGCCCCGTCATGTCTGATGAGCGCATGCCTGTGAAATATGCAAGATTACCGATTGCCCTGTCACGCAAACAGAGGGAATTGGACATGTCAGCCAGAGCAAGCAATATCGCCTGAGCTTCGTGGTCATTAATATACTGGACGTTTTTGGTAGCCCTTTTAACCGCAGGAATTACGGCCAGAACCTTTTGACAGATATCCGGGGCAAATGTCATATTTGCGCGGATGACATTGGCAATACATTTGCTCTGAGATGTGTTCATTCGCTGTTTGCTATTTTTTGCAAGAAACAAGTTGATTACTGTTTCCTCCGTGATGCCATCCAATCGGTTTATGCCAGCCTCTTGAATTCTGAACAGGAACGAAGATGCATTGGAAGACTCAACTCTAATTGATGATTCTTTCTTGCCACAATTTTGGGCTGCTGTTTTATAACGGTCAACGAGCAAGCGAAACACAGGAGAAAGCTTGTAATACGCACCTTTTTGCGTAAGCCCGGAAGGCGTCCTGTCCGGGTACTTGCCGTTTAAATCAAATTCCATGATTGCTCCGATGACAGTCTTCTTTTTTACAATATCGCCGCATTGCTTTTTTTCAAAGTACTGGAACACATCAAAATAGCTGTTCCAACCCATTGAACCGGATTTTTCTAAGATAATTTTGATCATCCGACGTATTCTGTCAATGAAATCAACAGAATAATCATTGTCCTCCAAGTGCGAGATGAATTTTTGGTGATTTACACTCAGGTTCTCCACATACATAAAATGATCCTCCTATCAAAATTGGTAGTCAGATCATAACAAAAAATCCAAACCTTTTATCGACGAAAGTGCCTGTTTATGCCGCTGTGCGATAAAAGGTTTGGATTTTATTTAAGTTTGGATTCTCGAGATTACTTGTTACGATGGTACTGCGCACTTCATAACGGCCTGCAATGACCTGAAAGAGCAGTTTTGAGGCATCCTGATCAAGTGAAATATAACCAAGTTCATCGAGGATGAGAAGCTGACATTTGAGCAGCGTTTTGAGCATGGCATTGAGATGGAGGTCAGACTTGGCCTCTTTGAGCTGAGTCAGCAGATCGTTGACCCTGTAGAACCGGACAGAGTAACCTTTACGGATCGCCTCAAGGCCAAGGACCGTCATAAGGTGAGATTTACCGGTGCCGCAGTTGCCGATAGCCACTAAATTCGTGTGGTCATTGATAAAATCGCAGGAGAGCAGCTCGAGAAACTGCTCCTTTTTCAGGTTAGGCAATCTGGTATTGTTGAAGTCGAAGGTATCTAACGTTTTCAGGATGGGGAAGGCGGCCGCTTTGAGCCTTCTTTTCATCCAAATGCGTTCCTGTTCGTCCGCGGCCACTCTGAGCAGCGCCAGCAGATTCTCCTCAAACGAAGCATCTGCAGAAATGAGTGTCTGGTACTTTTCGACAGCAGGCCACCTGAGCAGATTGGCCAGTCGAATGATTTCAGTTTGCATCTGATCGTTTGACATCGTCAGGATCCCCCTCTCCCAGTAAAGCGTCATACAAATTCAGATCCATCGGAAGAATGGCAGGGCCATCCAGTTCCGGTTTGGCATCGGCCATTTCCAGGTATGTTCTGACCAGTGCGAGCGAAGGAAACCGGCTGTTGTTGGCCTGACGCAAGGCCCACAGCACCTGTTCCTGCTCACGCTCACGACCCAGCAGGAGAATGTCTACGAGCTGCTGCCGTGCATCCTTGCCCGTACACAACTGCAGGAACTCCCTGCATTCGTCCGGCATGATTCCTTTGCGGATCGGCAAAGCCTGCTCGACGGCCCGCGGTTTGCGGGAAAGGATCTTCAGATAGTGTTCCAGAACATACTGGTGATCGCTCTTTCCTGCAACGCGCTTGTGTCTGTAGACTTCAACACCGTTATGGAAGACGGACAGATGAAACGGCGCCAGCTTCAGCGTGACTTGTTTTCCAACCAGTTCAGGTGGCACAGAGTAACGGATATTGTCATAGCGCACGGTCAAATCAGGATGCACAAGAGCAGGCACGGTAAAGCCTGTATCCAGCGGCATGGCAGGCAGTGGCAGTAACGCTGCGCGATCGGCTGCGAATTCTTCTTTTATGGCAGCGGGATGATTGCGGATATGATGGTTATTGATATATTGCAGACATTTGTTTGTGACATGCTCCTGAAGCTCAGCGAAGTCGGCCACATGAGGCATGGGCGTGAAGGCAATGCGCCGGATAATGGACACGGCGTTTTCCACGGCGGATTTCTCCCAACCTGCCGCGATGTTGCAGAAGACCGCCTGAAACGCATAATGCGCTTCCAGCCGCATGAACTGCGGATTTTTAACAGCCTTTTTGCCGAAGTCGCTGATGACAGCTGTTCTAAGGTTGTCGTATACGCAGAATTTGGGAACACCGCCCAGCTGGTCAAATGCCCGGATGTGTCCGTCCAGAAAACAGAGCATGGTCTTGTCCGGGTAAGGAAAGCCCATGACAGCGCCACTGTGTGGCACGGCCACGCAAAATAAGGAAACAACCTGGCGCAGACCGGCAATAACGGCCGGCATATCACCCCAG
>JAWSUP010000171.1:0-8799 GCA_033549405.1 Bacillota bacterium
CAAACCACCTGTAAGTTCATCAAATTTCGCGCGCGTCAGGGTCGTGTCCAAATGCTTGGGACCCGACGCATCTGCTGTGATATAGGGCAGGTTGATGCCGGTGCTGGTCACGCTGGACAGCTCGACTTTTGCCTTCTCAGCTGCTTCGCGCAGACGCTGCATGGCCATCTTGTCTTTGCGCAGGTCAATTCCCTGGTCCTTGCGAAATTCGTCAACCAGCCAGTCCATAATCTTGCTGTCAAAGTCATCGCCGCCCAGACGGTTGTTGCCGTTAGTCGCCAGAACTTCGAAGACACCGTCGCCTATCTCAAGTATAGATACGTCGAACGTACCGCCGCCCAGGTCAAACACGAGGATCTTCTGGTCGGATTCTTTGTCCAGACCATATGCCAGTGATGCGGCTGTCGGTTCGTTGATGATGCGCAGCACATCGAGCCCGGCGATTTTGCCGGCGTCTTTTGTCGCCTGGCGCTGGGCATCGCTGAAATAAGCCGGGACCGTGATAACGGCCTGTGTCACCGTCTCGCCCAGATAGGCTTCTGCATCCGCCTTGAGCTTCTGCAGAATCATGGCCGAGATTTCCTGAGGTGAGTATTGCTTGTCATCAATCTTCACTTTGTAATTGCTGCCCATTTCACGTTTAATGGACATAACCGTCCGATCCGGATTGGTCACGGCCTGGCGCTTGGCAACCTGGCCAACCAGACGTTCGCCGGTTTTAGAGAACGCGACCACTGAAGGTGTTGTTCTGTTGCCTTCTGCATTGGGTATGACGACCGGCTCTCCGCCTTCCATGACGGCTACACATGAATTGGTCGTTCCTAAGTCAATACCGATAATTTTTCCCATCTGTTTGTTCCTCCTGTATTTGAAACTTAATTTTTCTTCTTATCGTTCAGCTTTTCCAAAGGTTTCTCAGGCTCACTCAATTTGAGAGAAAGACCAGGCCTTTTCTTAACAAATCCTTAATTGGCCACTTTGACAACGCTGTGGCGAATCACACGATCTGCTCTTTTATATCCTTTACGCAGTTCTTCAACGACCGTTGAAGTACCTGCGGTTTCATCTTCTACATGCATGACGGCATCATGGAGATTGGGGTCGAATATCTGCCCGCAACAGTCGATCGCCTCGATGCCCAGCTTATCGAGCACATCCTGTACTTGTTTTCTGATCATGACAATGCCTTCGGCAATCCGGCGTATCTCGTCGTTCTCATACTGTTCGGCAGCCCATTCCGCCCGGTCCAGATTGTCGATAACCGGCAGCCATTCGCGCACAACCAGTGCGACGCTGTCGCCATAGATGGCCTCTTTCTCCTTCTGGCTCCTTTTGCGGAAGTTATCATATTCAGCCATCAGGCGTAAATATTTATCTGACAAAACAGCGATCTCCTTTTCTTTGGCAACCAACGCTTCGTGTAAAGTCTGCACGGCGTCCTCTTGCACTGCAGCCTGCTGGTCATCTGAGGCAGCAGGTATTGTCTCTGCTGCTGTTTCGGGCCGGCCGGCTGGATCTTTTGTCGACACTTCATCACTGTCCTGCTGTCCGGCAGCCTGTTCTGCCAGTGGTTCAACTGGTTCACTCTTGTCTCTTCGCTTCATTTCTGTCTTTCCTCCAAGATTTCATCACCTCTAGCCAATCGCTTCAGGTGTTCATTGACAGTCTGTTTGACAAAACTGATGTTGGATATCACTTTGCCATATGCCATCCGACGTGGTCCGATAACGCCGATTCTGCCGGCGATGACATCGCCGACCTTATAAGTCGTTGTGACAAAACTGCAGTCCTGTAGTCCGTCCAGAGCTATTTCCTGGCCAATCCGGATCATATAGGACGGATTTTGCTCCTTGAATGGAGTGATGGCGGTCCGGTTATGGTCATTATTTGCCAGAGCGGGGTCACCCTGCAGCGGTTCTTGTTCTTTCATCTCGTTCATATATCCGGCAATGATGCCATCGCGTGCCAGCGTGTTGAAAAAGCAACGCGCCTTGCCAACATCGTGAAATTCAGGGTAGGACAGCAGTTGATGTTGACCGTCTATGTAAAGTTCAAGATTGTCGGCCTGTTTGATGGCCACATAAGCTTCATAGAGCACCTGGTTGAGCAGGCTTTCCGGCAACGGTGCGTTGCGGGCGGCCGATGCAACTGTCACCATTGTGATGTCGTCAAGGGTCATGCCGGATAGGCCTTCTTCAATAGCCGCTGCGATCTGCATCAGCTGGTTGGCGTCCAGAATGTCCGGAATGCGCACCAGGCGATCCTTGACCACGCCAGCGGACAAGACCACGACAACCAGTGCACGCCCCGGTTCGATCATCAGCATTTTGATCTGTTGCAGGTGGCTGCGGCGCATGTGGGGCGATAAGGCCAGCGATGTATAGCCGGTACTGTCAGATAATACACTTGAGGCTTTGCGGATCAGTCCGGTCAGCTCAGTGAGGCTGTCCTGCAGATAGTCGCGGATGCGGTCAGCATCTTCATCCGGCAGTTCTTCAACCTGGATCAGGTTGTCCACATAAGCGCGATATCCTTTGTCCGAAGGCACGCGGCCCGCTGACGTATGGGGCTGTTCGAGATATCCGAGCGTCTCCAGCTCTGCCATTTCATTGCGGATGGTGGCCGGGCTGACATTGAAATGATACTTACTGACCAGTGCTTTGGAGCCGACAGGTTCAGCAGTTGCGATGTAATCATCGACGACAGCCTTGAGTATGCTTTTCTTGCGCTCATCGAGCAGTTTCTCTTCTGACATAGCTTAATCGGCTCCTTTCCAGCAGATTAGCACTCTAACACGAAGAGTGCTAAAGATAATGTACCACCATGACCGCCGACTGTCAATCAGGCAGGCACCGTTTCTGTGAAGCGGGTGTTAATCTTTCGTGAACGGCAGGCCTTCAGCCAGCTAGTTCCAGCGGGTATGACAGAAATTCATTTTATAAACAGCTGAAAAGCCTGGTTGGCCAGATCCAGACCGCTGTCACTGAGGCGGATCCGATCGTTGGAGACGATGACCAGACCCCGCTGGGACAACAGGCGGATTTCCTCGGTAAATACCGAAAACAGGCTGCAGCCAAAGCGTTCCTGAAAGGCACTGTTCTGCACACCGTCGGTCAGGCGCAGACCGAGCAGCATCATTTCCCGCATCGCTTCATCGCGGTCGATAATTTCCGTAACGATGGCAACCGGTCGGGCGTCTTGCCAATTGTCCCGCTCTGCATTCTCTGTGTTCTTCTGCCGCAACGGACTGATCTTGCCTGCCAGGGGGCTGTCAAATGCACTGATATACTCATCCAGATCTGCCGTGTTGCCGCTGCGCACGCCGGCAACATAACTGTGTGCCGCCAGGCCAAATCCGTAATACGGCAGTGCGTCCCAATAAACGCGGTTGTGTCTGCATTCATAGCCCGGACGGGCACTGTTGCTGATTTCATATTGGCGGAAACCATGGGCTGCCAGCATCCGTCTCACCAGGTGGTACTGTTCTCGTTCGTACTCATCTGACGGCAGCGCAAGCGCATGTGATTCATGTACTGCTGCAAGCGGTGTCCCTTCTTCCAGTATCAAGCTGTAGAACGATATATGCTGGAGCGGCAGGGAGCAGATAGTCGCCACAGTCTGCCGGACATCATCCAGTGTCTGTTCCGGCAGGCCGACCAGTACATCCACATTGATATTTGTAAATCCGGCCGCACGGGCCGCTGCTACGCTCGTTCTTAAATCATCAGCTGAATGGATCCGGCCCAGAATCCTGAGCAGATGAGGCTGGATCGCCTGCAGACCGAGGCTCAGTCGGTTGATACCAGCTGAGCGGTAGCTGTCAAGGCTTTTTCGGGTGACGGTGCCGGGATTGGCTTCGATGGTGCATTCGCAGTCTGGTTCAAATCCAAAGGTGTGCCTGATATGCTCCAGAATTCTGACTGTCTGAGTTGCCGCCAGGACGGTCGGCGTTCCACCGCCCAGAAAAAGAGTTCGCAGCGGTCGGATCAATTCCGGCCGATAAGTTCTGTAGTAATCGGCAACAGATGTGATCTCGTGGATCAAGGCGTCAATATAGGCCTGTTGCCGTGCTCTGTCAGCACAGGCATAAGACACGAAGTCACAATACGTGCATTTTCGGACGCAGAAAGGTATATGAATGTAGGCTGCGGTTACAGGCAGGCTGATCCAGTCAGGCATTGTTGTACAACAGCCGGTCTCACTCAATCAGACTCAGCCTTCTTGTCATCGCTGGCGATCTCCTTGAGAGACAGTGCGAGGCCTGCCAGCGACTGTATTTCGGACGGAATGATGATCTTGGTTGCCTTACCATCAGCCAACCGGCCCAGCGCTTCCAGGCTCTTGATGGCTATAACCGATTGATCGACGCCCGCCTGCCTGATCATTTTCAAGCCGCGTGCTGTGGCTTCCTGAACCTTGATAATGGCTTCGGCCTGGCCTTCTGCTTCCATAATGGCCGTTGTCCTGGCCGCCTCGGCGCGCAGGATTGCCGCAGTCTTTTCGCCTTCGGCGACACGGATGGCCGCCTCCTTTTCGCCCTCTGAGCGCAGGATATTCTCGCGCTTTTCACGTTCCGCCTTCATCTGGCGTTCCATTGCAATCTGGATTTCCTTGGGCGGTATGATGTTTTTTAATTCGACACGATTGACTTTGATGCCCCAGGGATCCGTCGCATCATCCAGGATCTGTCTCATCTTGGTGTTGATCAGGTCGCGCGATGTGAGTGTTTCATCAAGCTCGAGATCGCCGATGATGTTGCGCAGCGTAGTGGCTGAAAGATTTTCGATCGCGATGATCGGATTTTCAATCCCATATGCATAAAGCTTTGGATTGATGATCTGGTAATACAGAACGGTATCGATCTGCATGGTCACATTGTCTTTGGTGATCACCGCCTGCGGCGGGAAGTCCGCAACTTTTTCTTTAAGCGACACCACCTTGGACACACGATCGATCAAAGGCACTTTCACCTGTACGCCGACCGTCCAGGTCGTGTAGTAAGCCCCCAGCCTTTCGATAATGAAACTGGTCGCCTGCGGTACGATCCGAATGTTGCGAATGACAAGAACGACTGCCAGCGCTACAATGACAATCCATGTAAACCAGGTTCCAAATGAAGATGGCTTATCGCTCAAGGCTATTTGGTACCATTCGTATAAACGCATATTCTATCCTCCCGATGCTTTCATGATCGCATTGCGGCCGGCCGGCAAACGCTCGGTCCGGGACAATTCATTGCGTTATTATAGCACAATCTAAGGGTTTGTTAATAAATAACTTGCCCTATGGATTTTCAAGTAATATTTTGACAACCTCTGAAGGGTTGTTATGATCTTTTTCAGGATGCAGCTGGTGTTATATCCTGATCGTCCGGCGTTATTTCGGCATCGTGAACACCCTTGCGGATCGCTTCCAGTATTACAAAAGCAGTATTGTTGATCCGCTTCGTCAGGTGATCCACCATCTGTTTCTGTGTTTGTCCGGTAATCGTCTGAACAGCTCTGCGCTGCTGGTTCATGATCATATTCAGGTAAGCGGTTGAATCAAACGGGGTGCGGCGTATCGCTCCGCTGGTCGACGTGAAAGCCGGATTCTTGCTCTCTTTCAGGTCTTCCAGCTCTTTTGCATCGTAATCATAGGATTCAAAAAAAACGATCGGGATATCCAGGTCATCAAATGGCAGGTAATCGGAGACTGTCATCGTCCATTCACGATACAAAATCGGCGTCGAGATACCATCGATTGTCACGTCATAATTACCCTGGTTGGTGTAGAGCATGTAATTGTTGTTCGTGTACAGCTCAAATTCGTAGAAAACGTCTGTAACCTCATAAAGTTTGCGCCGCATTTCATATGACTTGCGGTAATAGCCTCTGACAGAATTTTGCCCGGCATGGGCGTAAATTTTGTCGCCGGCATAGATTGAATCGATACAGTACATCACATCGGTCATTGCAATTTCATCATCCGTCATTTTATCAGCAAACGCGCGGGCGCCTGCCTGGTCGGCTTCGCCAGCGCCAAAAGCCACGATGACCACATCGTAGCCCAACCTGGCAGAATTGATTTCTCTGGCCAGGGTGATCAAGGCGCCGATACCTGAAGCATTGTTGTGAATGCCGTCATATTCAATCAAGGTCGGTTCTTTGACAGTCTCATCCTCATCAGCCGATTCATCGTCAGTTTCGTCAGGATCCGTTGTGTCGCCTGTTGGCCTCGGAGTCGGCGAAGGTGTCGGTTCGACAGTTAATTTATAAGCGGCAACATCTTCCACGGAAAAGAAAGTGTCGTAATGGGCGCCGACAATAACCTGGCGCCGGAATGATTCGCTGTTGCCGGACTCATCTGTGCGGACAAAGCCGCTGCCGGGAATCTTGACGATAATATTACGTGACGAACGCATTTGTTCTGTTGCGTCAGTAAAGAAAAAAGTCTTTACATCCGGTTTGTATCCGGCATCAGTCAGTGTGCGGATAATCAGGTCGCCAGCCAGTTTCTCCTGCTCTGATCCCGGGCTGCGGTTGGGAAACTGCCTCGCCAGGCTAAGGGCAAACCGGGACCCGAAAACACCGTAATCAGCCAATTTATCTGTGGTCTCCTCTACTTCACTGCAGCCGGTTGTCATAATGACAAGGGCGATCAGTAATGTCCAGGTTATGATGATGATCAACCGGCCGAAACCGGCAGAATGTAGTTTTTTCCCCATGTTTTCGGCTTGTAAACAGACTATTGCCACTTCTGGGAATCGTCCATACGCGCCGTCTCCTTTCCCCCGAACCCATCCTTATCAAATTAGATCAGGGCGCCGGGCTGCCGGCTGACGCCGGTGCTGAGAAACAGTTCTATTTTACTTGCTGAAGGCAGATCGCGCAAGCCGGACGGCCGAATGGCGGCGCTCCGGGCTGCCGGCTATGTCCGCAAGTGTCAAGCCGGCATAAAAAGAAGCTGTCAGACTGTTAAGCGGTTCCCAGACAGTCCGGTCAAGGAACAAGTGCAGCGGTGTCTGACTATCGGAGGAATCTGCCGACATCCCGATAAGATCCGTATCGCCTTCAAGTACGGCAATCACATGATCGAGCGTTATCTTCGCAGGATCGTCCGTAAGCAGGTATCCGCCCCGGGTTCCCTTGACGCTGCGGACCAGGCCTGCCTTACGCAAGAGGAGGAATGTCTGTTCGAGGTATTTTACTGACAGATCCTGGCGCGCTGCAATCTGCACGAGCGGTTGCGGCACATTGAGATCCTGTTCAGCCAGATCAGTCAGCGCACGCAGACCGTAGCGGCTCTTTGTTGTGAGTCTGATCTTAATCCCCTCCGGTTCCGCCTGTGGCAGGCAGATAACAATCGCCACTTTCTGTCCGGTAACTTTCGGCCAATGCAGCCAGTGTCAACCGATCGACAAACGAGCTGATTGCCCGGTCCAGTTCAGTCCAGACTGGGCGAGTCCGGCACAGGTCCGCCCGTGCACACGCGTCAGCCATGTTGTCAGGGCGAGTGCAGCGAACCGGAGCTAAAGACCCTTCGGCAGCGCGCAGCACCTGGCCGGCTGTTATTTCATTCGGTTTGACGGCAAGCCTGTAACCGCCCTGACTGCCGCGCACGCTCAGGACAAGGCCGGCCCGCTTCATGTGCGTGAAAATATGTTCCAGGTATGGTCTGGACAGTGCGGTCATGACACTGATTTCATTCAGGCTGACCGGTTTATCGGCTTCACACAAAGTCAGTGCCAGCACGGCTTCCAGTGCATACCGTCCCCGGGTCGACAACCGCATGTCATGCTCCTTGTCTTGATCAGGTTATGGCCAGGGCTTCAGATGCCGTCCAGAGCCTGCTCCAGATCGTCAATCAGATCCTCAGGATCTTCAAGACCGATGGACAGACGGATCATGTCGGTCGTGATGCCGCTGGCGGCCAGTTCTTCAGGTGACATCTGGCTGTGGGTCGTGCTGGCCGGGTGAATGACCAGTGATTTGGCATCGGCGACATTAGCCAGCAGCGAGAACAGCTTGAGACGGTCGATCAGACGCCGGGCAGGTTCTTCGCCGGTGCCAAGTCCGAATGTGAAGATGGAACCGGCGCCACGCGGCAGATACTTGCAGGCAGCCGCATAATTGGGATCCTCCGGCAGTCCGGGATAACGGACCCACGCGACATCGGGATGAGCCTGAAGCCAGGCTGATACGGCTTCTGTATTGGCGACGTGCCGTGCGACCCGCAGCGGTAATGTTTCAAGCCCCTGCAGGAAGAGCCAGGCGTTGAAAGGGCTCATGGCCGCGCCCATGTCGCGCAGCAGTGAGACCCGGGCCCTGGTTATATATGCTGCAGCTCCGATATCTTTGGCATACCTCAGCCCGTGATACCCCGGATCGGGCTCAGTCAGAAGGGGGAACCGGTCGTCTGCCGCATAGTCAAAGCGGCCGGCGTCGATGATGACACCTCCGATCGATGTTCCATGTCCGCCGATGAACTTGGTCGCCGAATGGACGACGATATCCGCGCCATGCTCAATTGGCCGCATCAGCCAGGGAGAGGCGAAGGTGTTGTCCACGATCAGCGGCAGATGATGCCTGGCGGCGATGGCGGCAATCGCTTCCATATCCGGCACATGACAGATCGGATTGCCGATCGACTCGACAAAAAACGCTTTGGTCTCAGGTCGGACGGCAGCTTCAAAGTTAGCCGGATCCGCCGGATCGACCAGGGTTGACTTTATGCCGTAATGCGGTAATGTGTTGGCCAGAAGGCTGTGGGTGCCGCCGTACAGGGCCGATGAGGCGACCAGGTGATCACCGCACCGGG
>JAWSUP010000172.1:0-8777 GCA_033549405.1 Bacillota bacterium
TTTCTGTTTCCAGATAAATGTCAGTCAGACAGTCGGCAAACCCCCGGATGCTGGACATTACAGCAAAACCAGACAAACCGAGACTGGCCAGATAATAAGCGCCGGGATATTCTGCCATCATTTTAGCGGCTGTGGCGAAGCGTCCGGTTTTTTTTGCCGCGGGCACAAGGAGATTTTTTCTGTCCGCCCAGTCCCTGATCAGAGGCTCAGCGGGCTGTCCCATGGTGCGATCAAGTTTCTGCCAGACAAATCCCCATTCGGATTGCGGGCTTTCACTGCTGCCGAACTGATTAACAACCTCGATAACAATTATGTCTGATTTTTCCAGATCGGTGTTGTAAAGCAACAGCGGTATCCTGTCTGGGCCAGTAAAATTTATCGCTCTTTTTACACGTTCAACTTTTTGCATAACGGCCATACTTCTTTGCAAACTCATAGAATTTTAGGACTTTTTCCACTGATACGTCAGACTGCAGATAATGCGAGGGTGACAGGATGTAGCCGCCGCCCCTGCCGCAGAACCTGCAGAGGGTCTTTATCTCATTTTCCAGATCATCAATACTGCCGAACGGCATTGTGTATTGAATGTCAACACCACCAAACATGGCCAGTTTCCGCCCGAAACGCTTCTTTACATGAACCGGGTCCATACTGAGTGGCTGAATCGGGTTTATTACATCCAGGCCGATTTCTATCATATCGTCGAGGATGTCTTCGCAGTTGCCGTCGCTGTGGTAGCATATTTTTATGTCAGGCCTTATTTTACGGTATTCTGCAAACATCAGGGCATATCTCGGCCTTAAAAATTCTCGCCAGGTCTCAAGCGATATCATCATTGTATTCTGCATCGCGACGTCGTCTCCGCACCAGATCATGTCGACGCCCATTTCGATAAATTTCTTCCCGGCCTGCAATGGAAACTGCATTACTTTATCGAGCAGCCGATGAGCGTAATCCTTATTGACCATCATGTCCATCATAATCTCCGGCAATCCGCGCAGATGCGCCGCTGCTTCGAAGATACTGATCTGAACTGAACCGACAATCCAGTATTCTTTGCCGTATTTTTGCAAAACCCTTGCCGGTTCGGTGTATATTTCCTCCTTGTGTGGATCAGGGATTTCATACGCGTCCAGCAGCGAATCATCTCCCTGCAGCGGACCCCGGATGTTTTCTGTATAAACACCTGTACTGTTTTCCACCCGCTTCAGGACGACACCCCAGTCTGTTGTATATTCATCGTCACCAGGCACATAAAACATATTTTCCATGCCGGCTTGAACCTTGATCAGATCGTTGCCCAGGACGATACCCAGTTCGTTCATCAGATCGTTGGCAAGAGCCGGACTACAGTTGCTGACGTTGGTACTCATGTTAAGATGACGCTTCAGTTTGTCCTGCATCTCCGGAACAAATAAAGCCGAAACGGGAATCCTGTCGGGTTCCTCAAACATTAATGCGGTCGCAACCCTTTCTTTTGCTGTCATAAAATGCCTCCGAATTACGACTATCTGCTAATTTTTGCTGCTGACAGAAATTCCATATAACAACGGCCAGTAATCATTATTGATAAGGGTAAACTCAATGCTCTCTATCAGCAGATCGTTGCGTACCGCAACTTTCAGTTCACATACCTGGTATACTTCAAAATCCGGATCGATTGTAATTTTGGCCAGGCGGCGGCACTTCACCGCTCTGGGATCTATTCTGGAATTAATGGCGAGCAGGCTGGCTGATGCCAGTTCCAGACCGTTATGCAGCTGAACGTCCTGCCTGGATCCGTTTTCATATCTGATAACATATTTGGCGACAATCTCACCGCTTTCACCACGCAGAGGATAACCGTCAAAATACGTGGTCTGACCGATAAAATGGAGAAAATCTGCTTTTTCCCCCACTGGAATTTGCACCGAGGGCCGTGCGTTATTTAATATAATCGGTTCGCCGCAGGGAATATCGACTGTCAAATCGCCCAGGGTCTGCCTGGCTTCAGGCAGGATCGGTCCGATATAATTCCTTCTGGTGTTTAATCTGGTCTTAGCAAAACGCGGTGCTGAACGGATGGTTTCCTGCCTGCTGGCTTCGTCCTGCTGCGTAAGCAATGGCCGCATATCCAGAGCTCTGGTCTTGTATCCTAAGTCTGCCGGGCAGCTGTAATCTTCGATCATAAAGCCGTTATCGAGGGGAATATCGATCAGGTCAAAAAATTCCGCCATGATCGAAAACATCGGTTTACGGTTGCGAAACCTGTCAACCAGGCCATCTGACAACACTCCGTCTTCACAGGCAGGGATACCGCGTGACAGCTGGTAGACATCCTGCCATTGCCACCAGGCCAGTCCGCACAGATTCGGTTCAGGTTCGCGCTGGTGGGAGTAGCGGGCGATGACCTTCTTAAAAGCCTTGAGCAGATTCTGGTTATTATGAATAAGCCAGCCGCCCCATTCCGTGAAAACGACAGGCTTGCCGCGCAGAATTTCCAGGTTGGTTATTATTGATTTTGTCTCGTAATCATATGGATGGATTGTGTAAAAATCCAGACCTGCCTCATCGAAAACCGCTTTGGCTTCATTGGCTTCAATCGCGTTGGCCGCCGATATTAATCGCGTATCATCAAGCTTTTCTATCTGCTCCCTGCAGCGGCTAAGGTAATCGACAGCACCGGTCAGATTACATTCATTAAACAAAAGCCAGCAGATTACACTTGGACTATTCCTGTCGCGAATGACTGTCTTTTTCATAATCTCGATCGCCTTGCCGGTAACGACTGGATCTGACAGATCATTCCACCATAGACCCGGCTCTTCACTGACCAGCAGACCTAGCCTGTCCGCTGTTTCTATCGTATGCCTGTGGTGCGGGTAATGGACCAGACGAACATAATTACCGCCCATCTGCTTGATCAGCTTCAGGTCCTGTTCAATCTGTTCTTTGCTTAAAGCAAACCCCAGGTCATCCCCCCACATTTCGTGACGAGCAACTCCTTTGAGGAAGATATCCTTGCCGTTGAGTAAAAAGCGTGTGCCTTCCGCGGTAAATGAGCGAAAGCCGACAGATGTTGTCTGCTCATCAGAATATGCTTTATCCGCCACTCGAATGACCAGATCGTAGAGAACAGGCAGATCACAGGACCAGAGCACCGGCCTGGCCGCGGAGAAATCAAAAACGACAGGCTCCTGCGCAGGAATCCGCGCCAGGGATTTTTCTGCTTCGTATACGCGTGCTCCGGAAAGGAACAGTTTAAGAGAGACATTTACAGCATCAGGATTTACGTAATCTGATGCCAGCCAGACCTTAACCCGGCAGTTGCAGCTGCTGAAATTTTCTGTATGATTAGTCTGCCACTGCCAGTCCTCGATCCTTAATGCGTCAGTTATTTCAAGATAGACATCGCGCGAGATACCTCCGTAATCCTCCCAGCCGCCGGTTGGGCCATAGTGGGCCGTAATATCATCAATTATTACGCGCAGCTTATTGCCGCCCCTGTGCAGATAATCATTAACAGCGAATTTATACGGTACATATGGCAGCATTTCACCGAGCAGGTGATCGTTCAGAAATACCTGCCCGCAATAATGAATCCCGTCGAAACATAAGAAGGCTTTTTTCCCAGAGCAGTCAGCAATTTGGAAATCTTTGCAGTATATGGCTTTGCCGACGCACAGATAGCTGCCCGGCACCTTTTTCTTCTCCCACTGCCCTCCGGGCAGCTGCCAGTCCCAATAACCATTGAGGTCTACTGTTTCAGTCATAATCCACCATCCTGTCTTTCATTCTTTTATTGAACCGATCATTACACCTTTTACGAAATATTTCTGCAAAAAAGGATAAAGAAATATCACAGGAAGTGTGGCGACAACAATAACACAGTACTGGATCAGCTTTTTATACATCTCCTGATGCATCTGCGAAACGTCGGCAGACAGTTTGGCAATCGAACTGGTATCGCTGAGAATGAGAATTTCCCGTAATATCAGAGCCAGGGGAAAGTACTTTCTTTCGCGCAGGAAAATCATCGCGTTAAACCACGCATTCCAGTGACCAACAGCGTAAAAGAGGGTCAATACCGCAAGCGTTGGTTTAGCTACCGGAATCAGGATTCGCGAAAGAATGGTCAGTGGCTTTGCGCCGTCCAGCATGGCGGATTCTTCCAGGCTCGGCGGAATGGCTTTAAACGCTGTTCTGAGGATTATCAGGTTATAAGCGCTGATCGCCCCGGGTATGATCAGAGCCAAAGGTGAATTATTCATGCCCAAGGCCACGATCACCAGGTATGTCGGTATAAGCCCGCCGTTGAAGAACATTGTAAAAACTATGAAAAACATAATATGTTTTGTGTATTTCACTTTTGACCTGGATACGATAAATGCCGCAAAAGCAGTGGAGACAATATTGATAATTGTTCCGAAGAAGACATAGAGAATTGTATTGCGATAACCGGTCAGCACGCTGGGATTATTGATGACCAGCTTATAACCCTGCAGGGAGTAACCAACTGGCCAGAACAGCAGGCCCCGGCTGGCAAACAATTGCAGAGGTTCACTGAAGGAAGCTATTATTATGTAATAGAACGGGTAGATGAAACTGAATGTCATCAGTAGAAGCAAAGATATATTGATGAAATTAAATACATGATCACCTAAAGAATTCTTGTATTTCATATCTCACCTCACCATAAGCTGTTTTCGGATACCCGTCTGCTTATAGTATTTACTATCACAAGAAACAGCATGTTAATAACCGAGTTAAATAAACCGACAGCAGTACTGTAGCTGAAGCTTGCTTCCTCGATGCCCCGTCTGTAGACAAATGAGGAAATTACGTCGCTGGTTTCATAGATCAGAGGATTATAAAGCAGTATGACCTTTTCAAAACCAACACTCAGCAGTGATCCGCATCTGAGAATCAATAGAATGACGATGACATTTATCATTCCCGGAATCGTCACATACCTCATTTTGGCAAAGCGATTGGCGCCATCTATATCGGCGGCATCATATAATTGCGGGTCGATATTCGATAGGGCGGCTAAATAGATAATGCTGCCCCAGCCGACATTTTGCCAGATATTAGTGCTGACGAAGATGGACCGGAACATATCGGGCAGCGAAAGAAAGTTGACGCGCGTGCCACCGAAATATTCGATTACATCATTGACCAGGCCGTCTGTCTGGGTGAACTCTTTGATTATGCCGCTTATTACAACGATTGAGACAAAATACGGCAGATATGAAATCGTCTGCATAGTTCTTTTAAACAGGCGGTTTTTCACTTCGTTGATCATCAATGCCAGCAGTATGGGCATGGGAAAACCAAAAAGAAGGTCATAAAAGCTGATCAGAAATGTATTTCGCACAATCCTGAAAAAATAGAAGCTGGTGAAAAAAGATGTAAAATGCCTGAATCCTATCCACTGGCTGCCCAGAATACCCAGCCTGGGTGAATAATCTTTGAAGGCTATTGTTACTCCGTACATGGGAATATAGGCAAAAATAATATAATACGCCAGGACAGGCAACGCCAACAGATAGATAGTTCGATTTCGCCAAATCTCGTAAGATATTGCGTATATTCCACTTTTTTCCCCTGGTTTTAAATTGTTCAGTTTCATCTGCCAGGTGCTCCTTAATTGTAAGTACAATTGATGAGGAACCGGATTTCCGGTTCCTCATCACTAAATGTTTTATCTCAGATTGTACCTGTCCAGAGCAGCCTGATAAATTGCAATCGCTTCATCAATACCCATGGCATTGATTCTCGTGACGTACTCATCGTATTTTGACAACGGCTCAACACCCATGATAAATTTATTGACCATCTCATCGTAGTATGTGTTGACTTCTCCCATTATCTCACTGGTACGCAGGCTTTCTTCCGCTGTAAATGTAAGCGGTGGCATAACCATGTCGTCTCCTGCCTGAACCCATGTTTCATACCTGGCATTCCAGAAGAAATCAGGTTCTCTCTCAACGGCTCTGAAATTTCTCAGATAAGAGCCGACATGCACTTTGTATCTCATTGCGGCTGTATAAAAGTCATATCCTTCCGGGCTGTTCGTGATTTTTTCCGTAAACTGCGGAACCTTGCCGCTGCCCCAGAGACTGGGAATAAGGGACGCCCAGACCTCAGGCAGATCAAGTTCGCCGTCAACCAGAATATAGCTTTCATTCTCTATACCTTAGTTGAACAACATAAATCCCAACTCACTGTAATTGAAGTCCATCCACTTAACTGCTTCTACAGGGTATTCACAACTGGCAGATATTACCGTACCAGAACTTTTTACATGCGTATCCGTCTGGCGGTACCGGAGCTTCTGCCCTTCCTGCATAACAGGATAAGGCGCAGCTACCAGTTCGCCCTTGCCAGCTACATCAAGAGCATTGTAGTATAATGGCCAACCATCATTGACAAATGCACCGGTCTTACCGTTGATAATCATTTCATCCCGGCTTTTTCCGTCACGCGTGGCATAGTCCTTATCCAGCAGTCCTTCATCGTACCATTTGGCCAGTTCCGTCAGCCATTCCCTGAATTCCGGTCGAATATAGCCAAATTGGACGGTTCCATTATCCTGATAGAAACTGGCGCCAATATCATACGCCGAAATAAACATGCCACCCCAGAAAGTGTTGGGGTTGTATTGGAGAGGATATTCAACACCATCCAGAGTTTTATAGGCTTTCAGCATATTGTACCAGTCGTTGATTGTCACAGGGATATCCAGATCAAGCTGGTCCAGCCAGTCCTGCCGCGTCAGCATGCCATACCAGGGCACTTCCTTATCGGGTTGCAGGCAGACAAACGCATAAATGTTACCTGCGTCAGTAATAGTCTGTTTGGCTATATCGGGTGACATATCCCTGAGCTTCTTGTAATTGGGAGCATGCTCTTCGATCAGGTCGTTGAGTTTCAGGTAGTAACCATCATCTACCGCTTTGTCCGGTCCGCCAGGATACGTTTTCGAATAACCTTCGATCATGTCCGGCATATCATTTGAAGTAAAAAGAAGATTAAACTGCGTCTGTTCCTGTCCGGCAGACGGATGCAGCCATTCAATTTTAATGTTCGTCAGCTTTTCTTTTTCAATATAGCAGCCTTTTTCTGCGTTGCTGTTCATTGTGGTAGCTTCCCAGCCACCGAACCCGACCCAATATGTCAGTGTAATGCTGTCCTCAACAATGGGTAACCCTGAATCATCTGTTGGTTCTGTAGTTGCTCCAGATGTTGTCGTCGTAGTCTGTCCTGCTGTTGTCGTAGTCTGTCCTGCTGTTGTTGTTGTATTCCCGCTTGTCTGATCTGTTGTACATCCGGTAATCGCTGCGACTAAACAAAACACAAGAATGAAGACCGAAACTCTTTTCATGGACATAATCTACCTCCGTACACGTATTGACTTACAATAATCTTCATAGTAAATGCCGGATCCAAACATTTACCTGCAACTGTACTGCAAATGCCAATATTCATCTATTCATAATGTGCCATTAGAATTTGCAGTCTTGCTGCTTTTCTTTCAGTATCAATCCACCGGGCCGCTTTGTCTATTAACAGTTTTTCGCCATTAACATTTTATGCATCTATTTGCACTAACACTCATACATAATATATATGAATTTTGTGCAAAAACATTGATGCCAAAAGTCAAATTATGTATATTGCTTACATTTTGTATACTGTTGTTTGTTCATTTTTTCTTGAATTTTGAAAATATGTATGCTAAACCTAAATATAGTTCCTGTTTTATTCATCATTCCGATAAGCCATCCTCAAGCTTTGCTTGAGATATGTATTTAGGAAAGGTGCTGCAATGCTGCGGTTGGTCAGGGAACGCTCAACTCACAAATTACTTGCCAATTGGTTCTTTTCTTATGTTGTCATTTTGTTGATCAGCATTCTCATCAACACTGTAATGATCAGCATTGTACAAAAGCAATACAGCATAAACGCCGGGAAGAAACTGGAGCATTCACTGGATCAGATAAGGGACATTGTCGATGAGCTATTGATTGATTTTACAGACTATGGGATCAATATGGCCCAGAACAGCAAGATTAACGATTTTCTCTACAATACACAATCCCCCTACGGCGAAACTTCCCTGAGAATGATCGATATTATCAAGCATCTTAGTTTTTCTTCGACTGCGAACAGAATGCCGGTGAATACATATCTGTTCAAAAACGCTGATGATCTTGTTATCTCCAGTTCCGGGACAATAGAGCTTGATATTTGCTACAAATACTATCTGAAAAAATATATGTCGTCTGAGGATTATAAATCATTATTGGTTCAGCCGGAACATGCTCATGTGAGATCACTGTCGGTAATCAGAAACATTGATTCAGCTGACCCGGGAAGTTATTTCTGTTTTATCCAGTCCCTGCCGGTCATCAACCCCAACCCAGAAATCAATCTTTTTCTGGCTGCGGACACTATCCACATAGCCAAAACGCTCGATGCCTTTGTCTGGTCGGAGGGTATCGCCATATATATGCTGGATATGAACAACCAGATTATTGTCAGCTCCTCTGACTCAGCTAATCTTGACAACGCTGAAATAAGCAAAATCAACAATAACGAAATTGTTCGGTTTTCCCTGCAGCAGACAGACTATATGTCATTATCCACTCCCTCAAACCTTTCGGTCTGGAAATATCTCATCATGATTCCTGATTATTTATTTTTGCGGGATGTCCGGTTGACCTGGTTTATCTTTTTGATCGTAAGCGTATAAACCAGCACACCTGTACGGAAGAAAGATCCACTGTTAAGCT
>JAWSUP010000173.1:0-8759 GCA_033549405.1 Bacillota bacterium
CGTCATGCTTTGAGGAATCTGTGCCATTTATACCTCTGACCTGTAACCATTATTTTTGTAACAATAGATACGATTTGTGTGGATAAAATCAATGATTGGTTGCCTTTTGTTGATAATTTATCGCTTTATATTTTGACTGTTCTTCTTGACTGACAGAATCAAAGTTGGCTAAAATGCTGTCATATAAGCATTGATATGGTCTTTCTCTCCATGGCCATCGACTGACTGTTCGGGTTTCATGGTTCATTTTTAACATTCTGGTTCAGTTTTGTCTTTACGTTTACTGCATAATCGGCTGTCGCCAGGATCAACGATCGATGCGCTGCAAGAACCGATCGATATGGGGATGTGTTACGCCGGACGCAGATGGTGCGGGCAGTTGAATGGTCCGCTTCTGTATTTTTGGCAGTTCTGCTTTTGCCCTTATCTGCGCGAATTTCTTTAGCAACAGATTGGTGATGACGGCAATCAAGCGATATGTATGATTTGCACGCACACAGCCTGAAGTCGATCGATCGAGTATCATTATCTGTGACATCATTTTTCTCCTTTCAGGCTCCGGCATTATTCCAATAAAATAAGCACCTTGTCACCATTGGCTGAATTGATATTGACAATCTCACCAGTTGAACCTTCGTCAACCATCTGGTCTACCATGGTAATCACGTTGTCCCAGTCCAGATTATTTAACGTATCCTTCCCTTCTCCTGACACGGCGCCGAAATGCTTTCCGATATCGATGCTGGAACGAAGAATGGAAACGGGCAATTTAATGTTGATTTTGTGTCCGTCTGCTGAAAGTACTATAATGCGCAGAAGTCTTTTTGACTTTGGCTTAACCGGCGCTTTCGCTTCATCTTCCAGACCCATTGCCTCCAGTAATTCGGCAGCCTGCGCTGCAGTGATGGTTTTCTGCTCTACGAGATCGAGAATTTTTCTGAGTTCTTCGTTCATCCTGCTTCATCCTCCCTGATCAATTGCAATGCCTGCTCGTGTGTCAGTTCGCCTTTTGTCAGGCGCTCCAGTATTTCGAGCCGTTTGTCCCGACTGCTGCCTTGTTCGAATCCGAGCGCAACGAGTAATTCATCCAGGCGGTTGCGTGCCGTTGGGTATGAAATGCCCATTTGACTGCCAAGTTCCTTGAGACTGCCGCGACTGCGTAAAAACAGTTCGCAAAACTGCAGTTGCTCTGGTGTCAGAAGCATAAATCGGGACAGGGCATAATGTCCTTCTACAGCAGTTCGACAAGAGGGACACCGCAAAGCTTCAACAACCAGGGCGTTACCACAGGCAGGACAACGACTGGGCATTTTTTGATAGACGGCCATTTTGCACACCTCCTTTGTTTGATAAGCTCATTGTAAAACCAAATATAAATATTGTCAATATATTTTTCTATATTATTTATTTTTATATTGTTATTTATTAATTTTAGTTCTTTTTATGACGATCACACTTCAATTTAACTCAGGCGTGAATGAATTTCCGAATCATGAATCATGGTTTCTGTGTCATTTGCTACGAGACGGAACACCTGATTTGCGGTATGATGTAAGTAGTGCAATACAAATCATGCCAATAGCACGTCAGGTTTTCCTGTAGGGAGGTTATTTTATGTTGAAAAGATCATATGGCAAGAGCGGTGAAATGTTATCAGTCATCGGGTTTGCCGGAATCATCGTCATGAACGAATCGCAAAGCGACGCCAATCGATATGTTGCAGAAGCTATCGATGACGGTGTCAACTATTTCGATGTCGCGCCATCTTATGGCAATGCCCAGGACATGCTCGGTCCGGCACTTGATGGCAAACGGCAGAATATTTTCCTGGCATGCAAGACGGAAAAGAGAACGCGCCAGGAAGCAGAAGATGCGTTGAACCATTCATTAAAGGTTCTGCGAACAGACTACTTCGATTTGTATCAGCTTCATGCCATGACGACAGAAGACGATGTCAAGCAGGCTTTCGGCCCAGACGGGGCGATGGAAGCCATTGTCAAGGCCCAGGCAGCCGGCAAGATCCGACATATCGGCTTTTCAGCCCATTCTGATAAGGCAGCACTGGCATCCCTGGATTTGTTTCCCTTTGAGTCAGTCCTCTTCCCGCTCAGCTGGATGACATACCTCAGGGAAGGCTTCGGACAGCCATTGGTTGAAAAGGCTAAAAAGGACAATCTGACGTTGCTTGCCCTGAAGGCGCTGGCTCGCTGTGCCTGGCCTGAAGACATGAAAAAGGAAGACCGGCCTTATCCCAAGTGCTGGTATCAGCCACTCGATAATCCGGAACGGGCAGATTTGGCGCTGCGTTTCACTTTATCGCTGCCGGTTACGGCTGCGGTGACACCCGGGGATATTCGTATGTTCCGGCTGGCAACAAAGTTGATCAGGCAATATCGTCCTATCAGCGACGAAGAGATCGAGCGCTTAAAATCATGGGATGAGGATCGCCAACCGATTTTCAAGACTTAAACCGGCACAGGTAACTATTCGATACCACCCTTTTCTGTCTGCCTGATTACGTGGACAAATCAGCTTTTAATAGAAGTCGATTTGTGGTATCATTAAGTGTCAATGTGCAATCAGCTCATGACAGAAAGGAATAACATGCCCAAAAAATCTTTCCACGACCTGAACTTATCAGAAGAATCACTTGAAGCAATCGCCCGGATGGGTTTTACTGAACCAACATCTATACAGGAGCAAACCATTCCGGTTATGATGGATTGGCGCGATATCATTGCCAGAGCACCGACCGGAACCGGCAAAACATGTGCCTTTGGCATACCCATTATTGAGCATCTGGATATGAAGCTGACTGATGTGCAGGCTCTGGTGCTTTGTCCGACCCGGGAACTCGCGCTCCAGATCAGCGATGACCTTTGCCAGATGGCAGCGACCAGGCCCGATATTCGAATTACGACAGTCTACGGCGGACAACCCATTGATCGCCAGATCAAGGCACTCAGGAAAAATCCTCAGATCGTCATCGCCACACCAGGCCGACTCATAGATCACTTGCGCCGGAGAACTTTGAGCATCGATAACGTCCATATGGTTGTTCTCGATGAAGCAGACCGCATGCTTGACATGGGATTCATCCTTGATGTACGCCGGATCCTCGACCGCATGCCGAAAGTCTGGCAGATCACCATGTTTTCTGCTACGCTGTCGCGAGCTGTCATGGATATCTCCTGGATTTATCAGCGCGATGTCGTCGAACTGACTGTCGAATCATCCATGGATGACAGGCCGCCCATAACCCAGTATGCCATCGAGGCCAGCGGACATGCGCGCATCAAAGCCATCATCAGTCTGGTTGCACAGAACGAGTACAAAAAGGTTATGGTTTTCTGCAATACGAAGCACAACGTCAGGGCCGTGACCCGGCAACTGCAAATCGCCGGCTGTCAGGCTGACTGTATCCACGGAGATCTGCGTCAATCCCAACGCGAAAACGTCATTGATCTTTTTCGCAGCGGCAAACTGCAGATTCTGATCGCAACGGATGTTGCTTCACGCGGTCTTGATATTGATCAGGTCGATGCGGTTTTCAATTATGATGTCCCCGATGAAAACGAGCATTACATCCACAGGATCGGCCGCACTGGCCGTGCCAGGCACGACGGTGTTTCCTATACTTTCACCAACCTGCTGAACCGCTGGCGGCTCGAGGAAATTGCCCGGCTGACGCAATCGGAGATCATGACACTGGTTGTCTGACCCATACCTCGGTTAACGTTCCAGCACAGGCGAGAAGACACCGGTTTCCAACCGGAGCTGACTCGCCTTTTTGTTGCCATTATTCTACAGTGACGCTTTTTGCCAGGTTACGCGGTTTGTCGACATCGAGGCCTTTATTGACAGACATGTAATAGGCAAAGAGTTGTGTCGGCGTAACGGCAACAACCGGAGCGAACAATGGATCAACATCCGGTATCAGGATCACCGTGTCGCAGACATCTGCGGCCTTGATACAGGCTGGTGACACGATGCCAAGGATAACAGCGCCCCGGGCCTTCACTTCACGGATGTTGCTGACCATCTTGTCGACCAGTGACGGCTGAGTCAAGGGACAAACAACCAGCGTTCCCTCTTCGATCAGGGCAATTGTCCCATGCTTGAGTTCACCGCCGGCATAGGCTTCGGAATGGATATAGGATATCTCTTTGAGCTTCAGCGACGCTTCCATCGCAAGGGCATAGTCCAGTCCCCGCCCGATAAAGAAAATGCTGCGGGCGTTGAAATGCGCAGATGCAAAGCGCTGGATCGCATCCTGACCGACAAGTACGGTTTCCAACTGCTCAGGAAGTGTGAGCAGAGCCTTCAGCCGTTGTGCCATGTCCGGTGCGGTGATACGCTCGAGCAAATGCGCCAGATGAAACGCGACCAGATAAAGCGCCGCCAGCTGAGTATTATAGGCTTTGGTCGATGCGACGGCGATTTCCGGTCCTGCAGCTGTGTAGATGACCGTGTCGGCCTCGCGGGCAATCGAACTGCCGACAACATTGACAATCGCCAGGATGCGTCCACCCCGCTGCCTGGCCTCACGCATGGCTGCCAGTGTGTCAAGCGTCTCACCGGACTGGCTGATGATGATAACCAGTGTCTTTCCGTTGATAATCGGATCGCGATAGCGAAATTCTGAAGCAATATCGACTTCGACAGGAATACGGCAGAGCTGTTCAATGACGATCTTGCCGACCATCCCCGCGTGGTAAGCGGTCCCGCAGGCAACGATCCGGATCTGACCGATATCTGAAATCCAGTCTGTGTCCCAGTCAATTTCAGGCAGGCTGATTGCGCCATATCGGATGTGGGGAGAAAGTGTATCGCGAACGGCTCGCGGTTCTTCGTGGATCTCTTTCATCATGAAATGCTCGAACCCGCTCTTTTCAGCTGCCGTGCTGTCCCAATTCACCAGCATCGGTTCGCGTTCGACCGGGCTGCCCAGACTGTCATACAAGGTGACGGAGTCCTGGTCGATGCAGGCGATGTCGCGATCTTCCATAATGATAATGCGGCGGGTATGCCCAAGGATCGCTGGAATATCAGAGGCGATGAAATTACCGTGATCGCCCAGTCCGATGATCAGGGGGCTGTCTTTACGTGCGGCTATAAACCGCTCCGGGCAATCGGCACAGAGGACACCAAGGGCATAGGATCCTTCGATATCCGCCAGGGTCAGACGTACAGCCGTCACGATATCATCCGGACAGTCCTGAGTATAGTGGTGATCAACCAGATGAGCGACAACTTCAGTATCCGTCTCAGATTGAAACCTGCAGCCTTGCTCTGTGAGGAATCGGCGCAGTTCGATATAGTTTTCGATGATGCCGTTGTGGACCACTGCAATGCGGCCGTTCTCAGAAACGTGAGGATGTGAGTTTTCATCGCTGGGAGCACCGTGGGTGGCCCAGCGGGTGTGGCCGATGCCGATGTGAATCTCATCACGATGTGCAGCTGGCGGTGTTGTCAAAAGCCCTGCCACAGCGAGTGCGTTTTCAAGGTTCACCAGGCGGCCCTTCTTTTTACAGACCTCGATCGCCCCCTGATGAATAAAAGCTACGCCGGCTGAATCATATCCCCGATACTCCAGTCCGGTCAATCCGCCAAGCAAAATTGGCAATGCCGCCTGCGAGCCGACATATCCTACAATACCACACATCAGTCAGTCCTCCGATCAGGAGCCGAACCGGCTTGTTATCAAGTCTGCCAGCTGATCTGCCATTTGGGTGATCCAATCGGCGTCTTCACCTTCCAGCATGACGCGAATGATTGGTTCCGTCCCTGACGGGCGCACCAGGACACGACCCTTGCCGCCCAGCTGCTGCTCGATCCCGTTGATCAGGCCGGTAATTTCCACATCATGCAAGGCTTCCTGTTTCTTGCAGTCAGGAACCCTGGCGCTGCGCTGGACCTGCGGCAGAACATGCATCGTATGCCGCGCTTCGCTGAGGCGCTGGCTGTTGTGTAATAAAGCACGCAGCAGGCGAAGTGCACTTAGAAGACCGTCACCTGTTGTTGCGTGTTCCAGCAAGATAATGTGCCCGGATTGCTCTCCGCCAATGGTATACCCATTGCGCAGCATTTCTTCGAGAACATAGCGGTCACCAACTTTTGTTTTAACAAGCCTGATGCCTTTCTCACGGGCCATGATGTCCAGACCCAGATTACTCATGACTGTCACAACCAATGTGTCATCGTGCATTTGGCCTTGCTGTTTCATGTCACAGGCTATAATGGCCATCAGAACGTCCCCGTCCACTGCTTCGCCATGCTCGTCGATTGCCAGCATTCGATCAGCGTCACCATCAAAGGCGATGCCGAGATCACAGTTTTCGCGCCGGATCAGGCTGCGCAGCCGATCCAGATGCAGCGAACCGCAAGCGGCATTGATGTTCGTTCCGTCTGGTTCAGTGCCAATGGCGACAACTTCAGCGCCCAGATCCGCGAAAAGGCCAGGCGCAATGGCAGCGCTGGCTCCATTGGCACAGTCAAGCCCGATCTTCATACCGCTGAGATCGACACTCATGCGTCTTTTCAGGTGTTCGGCGTAATCGCGGGCTGCATTTCTTTTCTCCAGGCGGCGACCTACTGCTGAACCTGTCGGTCTGTCGGCCGTCAATGCCTCATAAGCAGCGATCAGGGACTCGATGCGGTCTTCAGTCGCATCGGGCAATTTGTAACCATCATTGCTGAAGAACTTGATGCCATTGAATTCATAAGAATTATGCGATGCCGATATCATGACACCGGCGTCACAGTGATATTTGCGGCTGAGATAGGCGATGCCTGGAGTTGGTACGACTCCGGCAACCAGGGCATCGGCGCCGGCAGAACAGATACCGGCAACTAATGCCGATTCGAGCATACCACATGAAATGCGGGCATCATTGCCGACCAGTATCGTCGGTTTATGGCTGCAGTCACCGGCGAGGACACGGGCGCCTGCCCATCCGAGCTTAAAAGCCAGATCCGGCGTCAGGTCTTTGTTGGCAATACCGCGCACTCCATCAGTACCAAATAATCGCGTCATAGGCGTTCTCCTCACATTAGATCGTGCACACAGGCACGTGAATCGATCGCCCTCATTATAGCACCCGCTGCTGACAACAGATATTTCATTAAGAGCAGTGCTCACAAGACAAAAATATTACGCTTATATTACGGGTTTGTTGCATCGATTTCTTTTTCGCGGACACTAACTGTAACGGCAGCAGGTGATTTAAAGGTTGTGCGCAAATACAGCAGCCCGCCGGTGTCGATCTGGACTTCAAGGCGGATCAATCCGGTGCTCTCAACCTGGGCAAAGTCGAGGTAGGCTCTGACATCGTCATTATTCAGGGCATTAACGGTCTTGCGCCTGCCCATTAAGGTCACCTGCACGCTCTGAAGGGGATATTGCAGTTCATAACCGCGACTTTCAGCATCCTCTATGTTTTCGTAAGTCAGGGGTATGGTGAAGTTTCTTGTTTCGATCGGGTTGACGGTCACCTGGACATAAAGCCAAAGGACGATCGCGATAGCCAGAGATGCAATGGCCAGCAGCACGCGGTTCTTGCCGACCGGCCTTCTTTTAGTGCGCTGCCGGACCGGTTTGGTCTCAGGGATCTCCGTGGTATCTGCTGCGTTCTCTGCTTTCGAATCTTCAACAGCATCAGCTGATTGTGCCTTTTGTCTGCGGCCGCCGCGGAAAAGCTGGCCGACAAAACCGACTGATGACTTTGGCGCACCCAACAGTTTGTGCAGCAAAGCGCGCAGCGCGTCGCCATTTTCCAAGGTAAAAAGCCGGCCTTCAAGCGCAACACTGATGGATCCGCGTTCTTCAGATACGACAACAGCGATGGCATCGCCCATTTCACTGGCGCCGATCGCCGCTCTGTGACGCGTGCCGTAGTCCCGGCGCAGATGATAATTGTCTGAAAGCGGCACATGAACGCGAGCGGCAGACAGCCGGCCTTCACGGACAAGCACAGCCCCGTCGTGCAGTGGGGATCCTTTGTAAAATATCTGAAGTAACATGGTGGCTGAAACTGACGCATCCAGATGGACGACATTTTCCTGTCCAGCCAGTTCGCCTAAACGAGTCTGCCTTTCGATAATGATCAAGGCGCCGGTCCTTGTTTCGGTCATTTTTTCGCAGGCGCGTACGATGGCTTCGATCATGTTATGAATTGATCCTGCTGATTTACCATTCTCTTCTTGTGTCATGGCGGAGGTTATGACATTGAAGCTGTTACGACCGACGGTTTCAAGAGCCCGCCGCAGTTCTGGCTGGAAGATAACGACGAACGCAATGGCCAGAACAGAGATGGTGTTGTTGAGCAGGAAGCCGACTGTATTCAATCCGGCCAAGCTGCAAACAACCGCAAAAGCCAGGATGAGTATCAGGCCTTTTAACAACTGCCAGGCACGGGAATCCCGTAAAAGCTTAAGGACATAATAGGTCACAAGTGCTGTCGCCAGTATATCTCCAACGGCAATCATGATATCAAGCGGTCCGCCAAAAAACAGAAGGCCACTCGTAAAATCCTGGAACAGATTGCGCAGAAACTGTCCCAGATCAGTCAGAATATCACTGTTCCCAGATATCAACACGTCGTCAGATCCCCTTCTGGCAAGATTCCCTCCACCTTTATCATAAGCCAATCTTGACGGCTAAACAAGAAAAAAAGACATATTTTAGGGCGATTTTAACGATCCTCGGTTACAGGTCAGAGGTAGATTGCGAAAATAAAGGTTCAATAAACCCGTCCAAA